>JBDTNR010000412.1:0-3710 GCA_039933655.1 Betaproteobacteria bacterium
TAAAGCCGGACTTCCGGTAGTTGTCCTGCTGCGCGACGACGCCGTCGAGACCGACGTTGCGGCCGGCGAGCCGTGCCAGTCCGACGTCCCAGATGCGCTTGCCGTAGCCGTGACCGCGATGGTCGGAACGAACGACGTAGAGGCCCAGGAACCCGGACGTCGCGCCATAGCGGACGACGGAGATCGTCGCCACCGGCACGTTGCCCAACCGTCCGAGCAGGAACCCTTCCGGATCGGCGGCGTGGAAACTTGCGGCGTCGTCGAGACCCGGATTCCAGCCTTCGTGCGCGGCCCAGTCGATGGCCAGGTCGACTTCGGCACGCGTCATCGTCGCGATACGGTAGTCGTCACTCATTACGGCACCGGCCGGTCCGCGGCGATCACGTCAATGGCGGCCAGCACCATCTGCGGCCGGGGAAACGGCGCGGCGGAGAACAGGAACGCGGCCGGCACATTGTCGGGATACGGAATGGCGGCCGTCAGATGGTCTGCATTGACGATACCGAGCAAACTTCCGGCCGGCGTCACCTGATCGCGCGCGAGCACCATGCCGTCGTTGTAGCGCGACACGCTCGACAGGCCCGCGAACGACGGCAGCAGCGTCGGCGACACGCGGTCGAGTTGCGGCACGCCGACGATCGAGTAAATGGGCACCGTCAGTTGCGCGCCATGCTTCGTCCACCAGCGTTGGCGGGTCGCCGGTTGCATGTCCTCGACCGGATCGCCTTCGCCACGCTCGCAGGTCGGAAACGGAATCAGCGCGAGCGTCGAATGATAAGTGCCGTAGAGCCGGTCGGCCACCGCGCTGCCCTGCAGCGCGCCGCCGACCGTCAGGACCGCGGCGACGCGCGAAGCGAGTTCCGGCCGCGTCGCGATCGCTTCGAGCGCGTCGACCGCGCCCTTGGAGTGGCCAATGAAGATGATCCGCCGGCCGTCATCGGGCAGCCTCTCGACATGCCGGGCGATGATGCGCGCGTTCGCCGTGACATTGTTGCGCCCACCCACCGCCAGCACCTCCGCGGCGAAGCCGCGCTGCTCGGCGGCCGCGGCGACGTCGGCGAACGAATGGATGTGCGGAAAGCACGAAGCGAGGAAACCCGGCACGAACAGCAGCCGGAACCGCGACGGATCGGCCGTGGCCGGACGCTTCGCCGGCACCTCGCCGGCGAAGCGGTAGAGCACGCGCTCGCATTCGTCGGCGCTGATGTCGTCGCGCGCGCACAAGGCCGCGCGGTACGCGCCGCGCAGGTCGTGCGCGACGGCCAATCCGGCCGGAAGCGCGGGCGTGTCGGTCGCGCTGGGCAACGGATCGGAGGCGCAGCCGGCCGCCAGCGCGATGCACGCCAGCATCGCCGACAACGGCGAACGCCGGGTACCTGCGCTCATCGCCACACGCCCGGCGCCTCGAGCGGCAGGCCTTTCCGCGCTACGCGACAGAGAGCTCGACATCGGTCAATTCGGGCGCGCCGGGCGCCGGCATCCGCGCGCGCACGCCGAACAGGCACGCCCGGATACGCCGCTGCAGCGAGCCCAGGCCTTGGACTCCTCCAGCACGTCGCGCAGCTTGCCGTTGATGTTGAGTCCGGCCATCGATTCTTCCGTCCTGTTGCGTCGTCAGTGCTGTCGTGCGTGCCGGCTTTGAGCGCCGCAGGCCCGGCCGATCCTGGCGAAAGACTACTACGTCCGTGGATGGTTTGCGGCTACCGGAATTGGAACATCGCGTCGACAGCCGCCGCCGCGGCTCCATTCCGCCGGGTTGAGTTAATCCAGCGCGCCAAACTTGCCGCGGCGCGCCAGCCACTTCGCCACTTCCAGCGCCGGCAGGATCGTCAAGGCCGCGCCGGCGGCAATCGTCCACTCCTGGGCGGAGAGTCCGGTCGTGCCGAACGCACGATGGAGGAAAGGCAGCTCGACGACGACGGCCAGCAGCGCGAGTTCCCAGGCGACGGCCAGGTTCAGCCACCGGTTGGCAAACGGGCTGTGCAGCAGCGACAGGCGGTCGGAACGGAAGTTGTAGGCGTTGCACAACTGGATCAGCACCAGCGTCGCGAATGTCATCGTCATCGCGACAGCCGCGCTGCGGCCGGACTGCAGCGCCCACGCGAACAGGCCGAGATTGACGAGCGCCGACCAGGCGCCCGCGATCAGCATCAGCGCCACGATGGGTCGGGTGAAAATTCCGGTGCGTGGATCGCGGGGCTTGCGCAGCATCAGGCCCGGCTCCTCCGGATCCACCGCCAGCGCGAGCGCCGGCAGGCCATCGGTGGCGAGGTTGACGTAGAGGATCTGCACGGCCGTCAGCGGCAGTGGCATGCCGAGCAGCGTGGCGCCCGCCATCAGCCCGATCTCTCCGATGTTCGACGACAGCAGGAACATCAGGTATTTCTTGATGTTGCCGAAGATGCCGCGCCCTTCCTCCACCGCGGCGACTATGGTCGCGAAGTTATCGTCGGTCAGCGTCATCGCCGCGGCTTCCTTGGCCACGTCGGTGCCGGTGATCCCCATCGCCACGCCGATGTCGGCCTGCTTCAATGCCGGCGCGTCGTTGACGCCGTCGCCGGTCATCGCCACCACCTGGCCTTGCGCCTGCAGCGCGGTGACGACGCGCAGCTTGTGCGCGGGCGACACGCGCGCATAGACGTCGATGTGCGTGACGTCGCGCGCGAACTCGGCATCGTTCATCGCGTCCAGCTCGGCGCCCGTCACGGCGCGGCGCGCGCGCAGGAGGCCGATCTCGCGCGCCACCGCCTCCGCGGTTGTCGGATGGTCGCCGGTGATCATCACGACGCGGATGCCCGCCTGTTCGCAGGTCCGCAGCGCCGCCTCCGCTTCCGGGCGCGGCGGGTCGAGCATGCCGACCAGGCCCAGGAAGATCATGCCGGACTGCGCATTGGCGGGCGTGGCTTCGTCGTGCATCGCGATCGCCAGCACGCGCAGCGCGTCGCCCGCGAGTCCGGCCGCCACGCGCAGGATGCGCGCGCGGCCGTCGGCATCGAGCGGTGCACTGCCGCCGGCCGTCCGCAGCGACGCACAGGACGCGACGATGACCTCCGGCGCGCCCTTGGCGAACGCGACGATGCCCTGCGGCATCCGGTGCAGCGTCGTCATCCGCTTGGCTTCCGAGGCGAACGGGATTTCGTGCACGCGGACATAGCGCGCATCGAGATCCGCCTTGTCGTGGCCCGCCTTGGCGGCGGCGGCCACCAGCGCGCCTTCGGTCGGATCGCCGTGCACGTCCCAGTCGCCGTCCGCCTCTTCGCGAAAAATGCGTGCATCCGACGCCAGCACGCCCGCCAGCAGCAATTCCCTTATCTGGTCGGTCGGCGCGCACGCCACGCCGCCGCGCGCGAAGCCGCCGTTCGGCGCATAGCCGACGCCCGTGACATCGACCAGTTCGTCGGGCACGTAGATTCGCCGTGCCGTCATCTCGTCGCGCGTCAGCGTACCCGTCTTGTCCGTGCAGATCACCGACGTGCTGCCCAGCGTCTCGACGGCCGCCAGCCGTCGCATCAGCGCGCGCCGTTTGGCCAGCCGCTGCACGCCGAGCGCGAGCGAGATCGTCACCACCGCCGGCAGCGCCTCGGGCACAACGGCGACGGCGAGCGCGATGCCGAACACCAGCATGTCGACGAACGGCTGGCCGCGCAGCAGCCCCAGCACCACAATGACGGCGACGATCGCGATCGCCACGCGCGCCAGCGCCTGCCCCA
>JBDTNR010000413.1:0-3682 GCA_039933655.1 Betaproteobacteria bacterium
CCATGTTGATCGGCATTCCACGTGAAACCCGTCCGGGGGAAACGCGCGTCGCCGCCACGCCCGAGACGATCAAGAAACTCGCGGCCAGCGGCACGCACCGAATCGTCGTCGAGACCGGCGCCGGCGTCGCCTCGAGCGTTCCCGATGCCGCGTATGTCGAGGCGGGCGCCTCGATCGGCAGCGCGCAGGACGCGCTCGCCGCCGATCTCGTGCTCAAGGTGCGCGCGCCCACCGCCGACGAACTGCCGCGGCTCAAGCCCGGCGCGGTGGTCATCGGCAACCTGAATCCGTACGACGGCGCGGGGGTTGCCGCGCTGGCCGCCACCGGCGTGTCGGGCTTCGCGCTCGAGTCGCTGCCGCGCATTTCGCGCGCGCAGTCGATGGACGTGCTGTCGTCGCAGGCGAACATCGCCGGCTACAAGGCGGTGATGCTGGCCGCCAACGAATACGCGAGGTTCATGCCGATGCTGATGACGGCGGCGGGCACGGTGAAGGCCGCGCGCGTGCTGATCATGGGTGTGGGCGTGGCCGGACTGCAGGCGATCGCCACCGCCAAGCGGCTGGGCGCGGTGATCGAGGCCACCGACGTGCGCCCGTCCGTCAAGGACCAGGTCGAGTCGCTCGGCGCCAAGTGGGTCGACGTCCCCTATGCCAACGACGAGGAGCGGCAGATCGCCGAAGGCGTGGGGGGCTACGCGCGGCCGATGCCCGCCGAATGGATGGCGCGGCAGGCCGGCATCATCAGTGAGCGCTGCAAGCAGATGGACATCGTCATCACGACGGCGCTGATTCCCGGCCGGCCGGCGCCGAAACTGTTGAAGGCCGACACCGTCGCCGCGATGAAACCAGGCTCCGTCGTCGTCGACCTGGCGGTCGAGCAGGGCGGCAACGTCGAAGGCTCGGAGGCGGGCCGTGTCGTGACGGTCAACGGCGTGAAGATCGTCGGCACTACCAACCTGCCGGCGCTGGTCGCCACCGACGCCTCGGCGCTGTACGCGCGCAACGTCCTCAACTTCCTCGCGCTGTCGCTGAACCTGAAGACCGGCGACTTCAAGCTCGCCCGAGACGATGAGATCGTTCAGGCCACGCTGATCTGCGACGGCGGTCAGGTGATCGCGAAAAAATGAAATCCGCACAGCTGCGCAGCGGCGCCGAGAGCAGCATTCCTGAAATTTCCTCCACGCCTCTGCGCCTCTTTGTGAAAGCAGTTCCGCACCGGAGTTAGCCCATGACCGCCCCCGATCCCATCGTCGTCAACCTCATCATCTTCGTGCTGGCGATCTTCGTCGGCTATCACGTCGTGTGGACGGTCACGCCGGCGCTGCATACGCCGCTGATGTCCGTCACCAACGCCATCTCCGGCATCATCCTCGTCGGCGCCATGCTCGCCGCCGGCCCCGCGGTGTTCGATTGGGGCGGCTGGGTGGGCGTGCTCGCCGTGGCGCTGGCGTCGGTCAACGTGTTCGGCGGCTTCCTCGTGACGCAGCGGATGCTCGAGATGTTCAAGAAAAAGGAGCCCAAGGCTCCGGCCCCCGAGAAGAGTTAGGAGCGGCGAATGAGCGCAGCGCGTGAACGCAGTGAGCGGCGGCCCGAGGGGCGCGTCCAAGGGCGATTGAGCCGAGGTCGGCGACTCGGGTACGAGAACCCGGCGCGAGCGAACGAGGCTGCGCCATGAGTGCCAATCAGGTCGCCCTTTGGTATCTCGTTGCGTCGATCTGCTTCATCTTCGCGCTGAAGGGCCTGTCGCACCCGACGACGGCGCGTCGCGGCAACACTTTCGGCATCATCGGCATGGCGATCGCCGTCGTCGTCACGCTGGCACTGGTCTATTCGTCGACGAAGAACATCGCGATGATCCTCGTCGGCATCGCCGTCGGCGGCTTGATCGGCGGTGTCGTCGCGCGCCGGGTGCAGATGACGCAGATGCCGGAACTGGTCGCCGCCATGCATTCGCTGGTCGGTCTCGCCGCCGTGCTGATCGCCGTTGCCGCCGTGCACAATCCTACGGCGCTGGGCCTTACCAATCCCATCCCCGCCGGCAACAAGCTCGAGCTCTTCATCGGCACGTTCATCGGCGCGCTCACATTCTCCGGATCGGTGATCGCGTTCGGCAAGCTGTCCGGCCGCATACGCAGCGCGCCCGTCGTGTTCCCCGGCCAGCATTTCGTCAATCTCGCGATCGGCATTGCAATGCTGGGCTTCGGCATCTGGTTCTTCATGGCCGACCCCACCGAGCATTACTGGCTGCCGTACGCCGTGATGACCGGCTTGGCGTTCCTGCTCGGCTTCCTGATCATCATCCCGATCGGCGGCGCCGACATGCCGGTCGTGATCTCGATGCTGAACAGCTATTCCGGCTGGGCGGCAGCCGGCATCGGGTTTTCGCTCAACAATCCGATGTTGATCATCTCCGGCTCGCTGGTCGGCAGCTCCGGCGCGATCCTGTCCTACATCATGTGCCGGGCGATGAACCGTTCGTTCATCAGCGTGATCCTGGGCGGCTTCGGCGCCGAGGGCGGGACGGCGGTCGCCGACACCGGGCAGAAGCAGGTGAAGTCGGGCTCGGCGGACGACGTCGCATTCATGCTCGGCAACGCGGACTCCGTCATCATTGTGCCCGGCTACGGACTCGCGGTGGCGCGCGCGCAGCACGCGGTCAAGGAAATGGCGAATGCGTTGCGCGAAAAAGGCGTCAACGTCCGTTACGCGATCCATCCGGTTGCCGGCCGCATGCCGGGCCACATGAACGTGCTGCTGGCGGAAGCCGAGGTGCCGTACGACCAGGTCTTCGAGATGGAGGACATCAACAGCGACTTCGGCTCCACTGATGTCGTGCTGGTGCTGGGCGCCAACGACGTAGTCAACCCGCTTGCCGAAGTGAAGGGCAGCGCGATCTACGGCATGCCCATCCTCGAGGCGCACCACGCGCGCACCGTCATCGTCAACAAGCGGTCGATGGCGTCGGGCTACGCCGGCCTCGACAACCCGCTCTTCTACATGGACAAGACGATGATGGTGTTCGGCGACGCGAAGAAAGTCGTCGAGGACATCGTCAAGGCGCTGGAACACTAGTCTGATTGCCGGAGCCGCGCTTCGGCTGTTCGCGCCCCTTAGCGCGGCAACGGTGCTTGTAGGGTCCGAGACGACTTCCGCGAAGCGCGTCGCCTGCTGCAATCGCAAGACGAAAGTCGTCGCTGACCCTGCCAACATGCCCGGCCCGCTCGCCCACCTGACCATACTCGATCTCACGCGCGTGCTGGCGGGGCCGTGGTGCACGCAGTTGCTCGCCGACCTGGGAGCGACGGTGATCAAGATCGAGAAGCCCGGCACCGGCGACGACACGCGCGCCTGGGCGCCGCCGTATCTGAAGGATGCACAAGGCCAGGACACCTCGGAATCGGCGTACTACCTCGCCTGCAACCGCGGCAAGCACTCGGTGGCCGTCGACTTCACCACCGCGGAAGGGCGAGAGCTGGTGTGCGACCTCGCGCGCCAGTCCGACGTGCTGATCGAGAACTTCAAGGTTGGCGGACTCGCGCAGTACGGCCTCGATCATTCCGCCATCGCGGCGCTCAATCCGCGCCTCGTCTACGCGTCGATCACCGGCTTCGGGCAGGACGGTCCGTACGCATGACGTGCTCGCCGAGTTTCGCGGACAGCACTTCCTTCGCGCCGCTGTTGA
>JBDTNR010000414.1:0-3659 GCA_039933655.1 Betaproteobacteria bacterium
AGGTGGTCGCCGACGAGAGTTACGGCGCGTCGGACACCGACATGACGGCGCAGCTTACGAGGATCAAGGGAACGCCCGGCGTCCAGGCGGTACTGAATGCCGGCTTCGGGCAAGGCCCGGCGATCGTCACCAAGAACTACCGGCAGCTCGGCCTGACCGCGCAGCTCTATCAGTCGCATGGCGTGGCGTCCAAGGAGTTCATCAAGCTTTCGGGCAACGCCGCCGAAGGTGTGATGCTGCCGGCAGCCGCGCTGCTGGTCGCCGACCTCCTGCCCGACAGCAATCCGCAGAAGGTCGTCGTCGTTGCCTACACGCGCGATTACGAAGCCCGCTACAAGTCCGACGTCTCGACCTTCGGTGGCCATGCCTATGACGGTCTGATGCTCGTGGTCGACGCCATCAAGCGCGCGGGCGGCACCGACAAGGCCAAGGTTCGCGACGCGCTCGAGAGCACCCAGGGCTACGTGGGCACCGGTGGCGTGGTCAGGATGTCGGCGAGCGATCACCTGGGACTGGACCTCACGGCGTTCCAGATGCTCGAGGTGCGTAACGGCACCTGGATGGTGATCAAGTAGCGACGGCGTACGGCCGGATGGGATGACACATGGGCGGCCAATGGGTCCAGTTCCTTGCCGGCGGGCTCACGTCGGGAGCGATCTACGCCTTGGTGGCGCTCGGCTTCTCGATCATCTTCAACGCCAGTCGCGTGATCAATTTCGCGCAGGGCGAGTTCGTGATGATCGGCGGCATGAGCATGGTCTCGCTGACCGCCCTTGGCCTGCCAACCGGCGTCGCGATCGCCGGCGCCGTCGCGATAGCTGCGGTCGTGGGATTGCTGCTCGAGAAATTCGCGATCGCGCGGGCGCGGGGGGCCGATGTGGTGACCTTGATCATCATCACCATCGGCGCTTCGATCTTCCTGCGCGGCATCGCGCAGCTCGTCTGGGACAAGGGCCTGCATGCGCTGCCGCCGCTGTCCGGCGATAATCCGATCGCCTTGTTCGGCGCAACGATCGTGCCGCAGAGCCTGTGGGTGCTCGGCGTCACGGTCGTCATCGTGTCCGCGTTGTCATGGTTCTTCGGCAGCACCCGCCTGGGTAAGGCGATGCTCGCGACCTCGCACAACCGGCTTGCCGCGCAACTCGTCGGCATCGACATCGGCATCGTGCTCTTTGCGAGCTTCGGATTGGCGGCTGCACTGGGTGCGGTTGCCGGCGTCCTGATCGCACCTATCACGTTCACCTCCTATGACGTCGGCGTGATGCTGGGGCTTAAGGGCTTTGCCGCGGCGATTCTCGGTGGTCTCGGCAGTTTTCCCGGCGCGATCGCTGGCGGGTTGGCGCTAGGACTGCTGGAAAGCTTCGGCGCCGGCTTCGTTTCCTCGGCGTACAAGGATGTCATTGCCTTCCTGATCATGCTCGCTGTCCTGTTCTTCCGGCCCGATGGACTCCTTGGCGCGCTGCGAACCGAACGCGTCTAGCCGTTTCGACGCGCTCGTGGCGCGGTGGCGCGCTCCGCGCACCGTCGGCTTCGTGGCGCTGGCTCTGGTCGTGGCGTTGTTGCCGCTGGTGATGGTCAACAACTATTACTATGACATCGCGATTCTGGTTGCATTGAATGCGATCGTCTGTGTCGGGCTCAATCTGCTGATCGGGTACGCCGGCCAGATCAGCCTTGGTCACGCCGGTTTCTTCGCGTTGGGCGCGTACGGTTCCGCGCTGCTTGCGTCACGCTACGGTTGGCCGCCCGTGGTGGCTCTCGCTGCCGCGACGGCCGGTGTCGGTCTCGTCGCCTACATTGTCGGGCGACCGATCTTGAGGCTCAAAGGCCATTACCTGGCGATGGCGACGCTGGGCTTCGGAATCATCGTGTCGATCGTGATCTCGACGGAAGACGGTTGGACGGGTGGCCCCGACGGCATGCCCGTGCCGCCGCTGACGCTGTTCGGCTTCGTGCTCCAGGGTGAGCGCACGTGGTACTGGCTGGCCGGTGGCTGCCTGCTGCTCGCGGTCTGGATCGCGTCGAACCTCATCGACTCGCCGATCGGACGCGCGCTTCGCGCCGTGCATACTTCCGAGGTCGCGGCCGAGGTCGCGGGCATCGACAGCGCCCGCCACAAGCTTCTGGTCTTCGTCGTGTCCGCCGTGTTTGCAGCAGTCGCCGGCGGCCTGACGGCGTACTACGGCGGCTTCATCACGCCCGCCAAGGCGTCGTTCCTGCATTCGATAGAGCTGGTGACCATGGTCGTTTTCGGCGGCATGGCGTCCACGCTGGGCGCCGTCGTCGGCGCCGCCGTGCTCACGATCCTGCCGCAGTTCCTGACGGTGCTGAAGGAATACGAGATGGTGGTCTTCGGCGCACTGATGATGGTCACCATGATTTTCTTCCCGCGCGGCATCGTGCCGACACTCGGCCGCTACCTGCAGCGGCGGCGTCCATGAGGGCGAAGGGCTACCCCGAGCGCGGATGGCCGAGCGCGCAGCCCGAGGGTCTCCTGCTGAGCGCTGCCGGGCTGCCCCAGGGCGTGCGTGCCGCCCCGCCGGAGGCCGTGCCGCGGACGAGTCGGCCAATGAGGCCGCAAGCCTGCGGAGATCCTGCCGGCACGCTTTGCGTCGAACGGCTGTCGAAGGAATTCGGGGGCGTGCATGCCATCGAGGATGTCTCCTTCGCAATCCGCCCGGGGACCGTGCATTCGATCATCGGTCCCAATGGCGCCGGCAAGACGACGTTGCTCAATCTGCTGACCGGCGTCTATGCGCCGAGCAGCGGCCGCATCGTGTTCGGCGAGCGTGAACTCACCGGCGCGCCACCCCATGAATTCGCTGCTGCCGGCATCGGACGCACGTTCCAGAACCTGCAGATCTTCTTCAACATGAGCGCGCTCGAGAACGTCATGACGGGGCGTCACCTGCGCGAACGCTGCGGTCTGCTGGCCGCGATGCTGCATACGCCCCGCCTTGCCCGGGCCGAGCACGAGTGCCGCGCGAAGGCGAATGAGCTGCTGCGTTTTCTGGGGCTCGAAGACTACGCACACAGCGGCGCCGATTCGATGCCGTACGGCGCGCTCAAACGCCTCGAGATCGCCCGTGCGCTCGCCGCCGAGCCGCAACTGCTGCTGCTCGATGAGCCCGCGGCGGGCCTCAATCCAACCGAGGCGCTGGAGATCGATGGCCTGATCAAGCGGCTGGCCGCAACCGGCACGACGGTGGTGCTCGTCGAGCACAACATGCGTCTGGTCATGGGCGTGTCCGACCACATCCTCGTCCTCGATTACGGACGCAAGCTGTGCGAAGGAACAGCGGACGAGGTCCGCAACGATCCGCGGGTGATCGAGGCCTATTTGGGCGCCACCGACGCGCCGGAGGCGCTCCATGCTTGAGGTCGCGACGCTGTCGTGCCGCTATGGGCGCATTCCCGCGCTCGCTGACGTGAGCCTGCATGTCGGGCGGGGCGAGCTGGTGGCGCTGGTGGGCGCGAACGGCGCCGGCAAGACGACGCTTCTGCGCGCATTGTCCGGCGTGCAGCCGGTCGCTCGCGGCAGCGTGCACTTCGAAGGCGTGGACGTCACGCGCGCGCCGGCGCGCCGGCGCGTGCAGATGGGAATCGTGCAGGTTCCCGAAGGCCGGCAGGTGTTCGGACCGATGTCGGTCGAGGACAAC
>JBDTNR010000415.1:0-3657 GCA_039933655.1 Betaproteobacteria bacterium
TCGTGATCGGCGCGGCGCTGGGCGCGGTCGCGGGCGTGATGGTCGGCAGCTACTACGGCATCGCGCACTACCAGATGGGCTTCATCCTCGGCCTCAAGGCGTTCTCCGCCGCGGTGCTGGGCGGCATCGGCAACCTTGCGGGCGCCATGCTGGGCGGATTGCTGTTGGGGGTCATCGAGGCACTGGGCGCGGGCTATGTGGGCGATCTCACCAACCTGTGCAATCTCGCGGGCTGGTCCGATGCGCTCGCCGCACGCTGCCAGGTCGATGAGAATCTCACGCTGTTCGGCTCCAACTACCAGGACGTATTCGCGTTCCTGGTGCTGATCGCCGTGCTCGTCTTCCGCCCGTCGGGATTGCTGGGCGAACGCGTTTCCGATCGCGCCTGAACAGGGTCGGGCCGCTCTTGGAATCCGTTGCCTGCCGCGGTTGCGACCTGCTCCAGCGAATTCCGCCACTCGGGTTCGGCGGTAAGGCGCGTTGCGCGCGTTGCAACCAGCTGCTCGCCTTCCGGCCCGCCGATCCGCTGGATCGCCCGCTGGCGCTTACAGTGGCGGCGGCAATCGCGCTGGTGATCGCGAACGTCATGCCGCTGATGAGTCTTTCTGTCGAAGGCCGCGACGCCACCACGACGCTCGCCGGGGGCGCCTACGAGATGTGGATCCAGGGCAGCGAGGTCACCGCGGCGATCGTCGCCTTTTGCGCGGTCGTGGCGCCGGCATGCTATGTCGCACTGCTGCTTGCAGTGCTGCTGCTCGTGCGGCGGCCGCCCGCGCCGCATTGGACTGCAGAACTGATGCGCTGGGTCGATCATCTGAAGCCGTGGTCGATGAACGAAGTGCTGCTGCTCGGCATGCTGGTCGCGCTGACCAAGATCGCGCAGCTCGCCACGGTGATCCCGGGGCCGGCGATGTACGCGGTCGGCGCGCTGGTGCTGCTGCTGCCGGCGATCACGAGCTCGCTCGACGCGCGCGAGGCCTGGCGGCGCATCGCGTGGGTCACGCCCGCGGGTGCCTCCGGCGCTGGCGCATGACGAGCGGCGACGCCATCGGCGGCATGCAGGCGGGACTCCTGTCGTGCCATTGCTGCGGCCTCCTGTCGCGGCCGGCGGCGCCCGCGCATCCCGGGCAGTGCCCGCGCTGCGGCGAGCGCCTCGAATGGCGGCGCGAGCACGCGATCCAGCGCACGTGGGCATTCCTGATCGCCGCGGCCATCCTGTACGTGCCCGCGAACCTGCTACCGGTGCTGACGACGAACACGCTCGTGTCGTCGCAATCGGACACGATCATGTCCGGCATCGTCTTCCTCTATGCGACCGGCTCGTGGCCGCTGGCGCTGATCGTGCTGGTGGCGAGCGTGATGATCCCCTTGGGCAAGATCGTCGCGCTGGCATTCGTGCTCGTGTCGGTCCAGCGCCGCTCCGCCGTCAACAACCGGCAGCGGACGCGGCTCTACCGCACCGTCGAATTCATCGGCCGCTGGTCGATGCTCGATGTGTTCGTGGATACGTTCGTCGTGGCGCTCGTCCAGCTGTCGCCGCTGATGGCGGTCGATCCCGGACCGGGCGTCGTCTATTTCATGGGCGTCGTCGTGCTGACGATGTTCGCCGCGCAGGCCTTCGACCCGCGGCTCATCTGGGACGCTGCGGCGTCGCGTAAGGCGGATCGTGGCGTCTGATCCGGTGATCGACGACCTGCCGCAGGCGGCCGTCGTGCCGGCGACGCGCGCCCGCTTTTCGGCGGTCTGGATCATTCCCGTGCTGGCCGCGCTGGTGGCGCTCGGCATCGCCGCCCAGCGTATCCTGAGCGAAGGACCGACGATCACGATCATCTTCAAGTCGGCGGACGGCATCGAGGCCGGGAAGACGTTCGTCAAGTACAAGGAAGTGAACATCGGACAGGTGACGGCGGTGCGCCTCACCGACGATCTCGGCCGCGTCGAGGTCACCGCCAAGATCGCCAAATCCGCCGCGGCGCTGATGGTCGACGATGCACAGTTCTGGGTCGTGCGGCCGCGCATCAGTCTGTCAGGCATCTCCGGGCTGTCGACGCTGCTGTCCGGCGACTACATCGGCTTCGAGGCCGGGGCGTCGACGACAAAGGCGCGGCAGTTCGTCGGCATCGAGGTGCCGCCGATCATCACCGGCGGTGCGCCCGGCACGCAGTTTCGGCTCAGCGCGGGGGACTTAGGCTCGCTCGGCATCGGCTCGCCCGTCTATTTCCGCCGGCTGCTGGTGGGCCAGGTCATCGCCTACGACCTCGCCCCGGACGGCAAGTCGGTCGTGCTGCGCATCTTCGTGAACGCGCCATACGACAGGTACGTGACGACGAACTCGCGCTTCTGGAACGCGAGCGGCGTCGACATCTCGCTGACGGCAAACGGCCTCGACGTGCGCACGCAGTCGCTGGTGTCGCTGCTCGAGGGCGGCATCGCGTTCGAGTCGCCGCCGCAGGCAACGGCGGAGATGCCCGCCGCCGCCGATGCGGCCTTCACGCTGCACGGCGACCGCGCGAACGCGATGAAGCAGGACGAATCGATCGCCACGCACTACGTGCTGTACTTCGCGGAGACCGTGCGTGGACTTTCGGTCGGCGCGCCCGTCACCTTCTTCGGCGTTCCGGTGGGCGAGGTCACCGACGTCGGGCTGACGATGAACCCGGCCACGCTGGACGCGCGTCCGCGCGTGGGGATCGTCGTGTTTCCCGAGCGCGTGATGGCGAGCCTGCCGCCGGCGGAGGAAGCGAAATACCGTGCGGCGGTGCAGGTGTCCGCGACGCGCCACGCGCTGGTGCGGCGAATGGTCGAGCAGCGCGGCCTGCGCGCGCAGCTGATGACCGGCAGTCTGGTGACCGGCCAGCGCTTCGTGTCGCTCGGCTACTTCCCGAAGGCGGCGAAGGCGCGCCTCGACTGGAACGTGCAGGTGCCCGAACTGCCGACGGTCATCAGCACGCTGCCGGAAATGGAAGCGAAGCTTTCGAGCATCATCGGCAAGCTGGAGCGCGTCCCGCTCGATGCGATCGGCAACGACCTCAAGAAGACGCTCGGCACGCTCGACCAGACGCTGAAGGATGCGGGCGCCGTGCTCAACAATTTCGACGCGGAGGTGGTGCCGGCGCTGAAGGCCACGCTCGACGATGCGCGCGGCGCGCTCGGCTCCGCCGAGAAGATGCTGACGAGCACCGAGGCCAACATTGTCGGCGCGTCGGCGCCGGGACAACTCGAGTTGCGCAGCGCCATGTCCGAACTCGCCCGCGCCGCACGCAGCCTGCGCGTGCTGGCGGATTACCTGGAACGCCATCCGGAAGCGTTGATCCGGGGCAAGACTGCGGAGCCCCCGCCGCGATGAATTCTCGTCATTGCCGCTTTCCCCCCGACGCTCTCGCCTGCTCGGCCGCGCGCGCGCGCCGCTTTGCGCAGGCCGGCATCGCGCTGTGCTTCGCCTTCATCGCGGGCTGCGCGTCGTCGCCGCCGTCACGTTTCTATACGCTGAGCGGTGCCGCCGCACAGCCGCAGCCGGCGGCGAGCCCCGCGGTGGCGGTGGGACCGGTAAGCATTCCGGCGGTCGTCGACCGGCCCGAGATTGTCGTGACGATCAGCGACAACGAAGTCTGGCTGGATGAATTCAACCGCTGGGCCGCGCCGCTGTCCGACAACATG
>JBDTNR010000416.1:0-3654 GCA_039933655.1 Betaproteobacteria bacterium
TGCCGGCTGGGCGCGGCAATCGCTGCCGCCCCCGCAGGCGCCGGCGGTGATTGCGCGCCGCGGCGACCGGCTGCGTGTCGGGTACCTGTCGACGGATTTCCACGATCACGCCACCGCCCATCTCGCGGCCGGCCTGTTCGAATTGCACGATGGGGCGCGTTTCGACACCTTCGCGTACGCGGCGGACCGCGACGACGGCAGCGCGATGCGCCGTCGGCTGCGGCAGGCGTTCGCGCATTGGCGCGACATCCGCGCGGTACCGGACGGCGATGCCGCGAAGCTGATCAGGGACGATACGCTCGATGTCCTGATCGACTTGAAGGGGCACACGCATGGCACGCGCATCGCGCTGTTGGCGGAGCGGCCGGCGCCCGTGCAGATCCACTACCTGGGCTTTCCGGGCACGCTCGCCTATGGGGCCGTCGACGGTTTCGTCGCCGACGCCATCGTGGCACCGCACGGAAGCGAAAACGAGTTCACCGAGGCGCTATTGCGGCTGCCCGTTTGCTACCAGGTCAACGACTCGCGTCGGCCGTTGCCGGAGGCCACGACGCGCCGCGCCGCGGGCCTGCCGGACAACGCGCTGGTGCTCGCCTGCTTCAACCAGGCTTACAAGCTTACCGAACCCTTCGTCACCGCGTGGCTGGACGCACTGCGCGAGCAATCAGGCGCCGTGCTCTGGCTGACGGTGCCGCATGCGCTGGCGCGGCACAACCTGCGGACGTTCGCGGAACGGGCCGGCGTCGCGCCGGAACGGATCCTGTTCGCGCCGGTCGTGCCGCAGGCGGAGCACATCGCGCGGCTGCGCTGCGCCGATCTCGCGCTCGACGTGCTGCCGTATGGATCGCATACGACGGGCAGCGATGCGCTGTGGGCGGGCGTGCCGCTGCTCACCTGCCGCGGAACGACATTCGCCGGGCGCGTGGGCGCCAGCCTTTGCCATGCGGTGGAGATGCCGGAACTCGTGACCGAGTCCGTGTCCGACTACGCGCAGCAACTGCAGCGCTTGTGCGCCGACCGCACACGGCTCGCGCACTATCGGCAGCACCTCGAAAGCGGCCGGACGCGATTGTCGCTGTTCGACACGGCGGCATTCACCCGCGCGTTCGAACGAATGCTGGAGGATGCGGCCATGGGCAAGAGCGCCGAGCGCGCACCAAGCTCGCACTGAACGTCAGCGCCGGACGTGGCACGAATGCGGGAACGCCTCCGCGCGCGGTGCCGATTGCGAATGCGGCCAGCGGCAAGAATCACGATGGGGCACCAGGCGCGACCTGAAGGCCCGCACCGCACCCGAGATATCGCGAGACGCTGCGCACGATGAGCGTCGCCGGCGGCGACGCTCCATCGAGGGCGGCGGACGCGGCACGACCGCCGATACGGCACGAACACGGAAACGCCTTCACCCGTCGTGCCGCTGGATCAGCTCGACCTTGTAGCCGTCGGGGTCCTCGACGAACGCGATTACCGTCGTCCCACCCTTGACCGGCCCGGCCTCGCGCGTGACGTTGCCGCCCTTGGCGCGGACGGCCGCGCATGCGGCAGCGACGTCGCGCACTTCGATCGCGATGTGACCGTAGCCGGTGCCCGGGTCATAGCGTTCGACGCCGTAGTTGTACGTGAGCTCGAGATTCGCCCCGTGCGGGTCCTCCGCATACCCCACGAACGCCAGCGTGTACTTCTGCTCGGGACGGTCCGTCGTTCGCTCGAGCTGCATGCCGAGCACACCGGTGTAGAACGCGATCGAGCGTTGCAGGTCGCCGACGCGCAGCATCGTGTGCAGGATCTTCACAGTTCGATCATCTCGAAATCCTCCTTGCGGGCGCCGCACTCCGGACATGTCCAGTTGGGCGGGACGTCTTCCCATCGCGTGCCTGCGGCGATGCCTTCTTCCGGTGCGCCGGTCTCCTCATCGTAGATCCAACCGCAGATGAGGCACATGTATTTTTTCATCGGGAAAGTGGCGTGACGCAGTGGAGTAAACTCCCTGAATTGTAACGTGCCCGCTGCATCTGAGTCCCCGCGATGCTGCGCATCAGGACCAAAGCCTCCCATGCCCGACACCGAAACCGGTTTTCCGCCCCTCGTCCTCACCTTCGCGGCGTCCGATCCGTCGGGCGGCGCCGGCATGCAGGCAGACCTCCTCACGCTCGCCAGCATGGGGTGTCATCCGCTGTCGGTCATCACTGCGATCACCGTGCAGGATTCGCTCGGCGTCGAAGGCGTGCTGGCGATCGATGCCGACTGGGTCGCGGACCAGGCGCGCTGCCTGCTCGAGGACATGCCGGTCGACGCGTTCAAGATCGGCGTGCTCGGCAGCGTGGAGAACATCGCCGCCATCGCCGAGATCGTCTCCGATTATCCCGACGTGCCGTTGATCCTCGATCCCGTGCTCGCCTCCGGCCGCGGCGACGAGCTCGCCAACGACGAGATGACGCAGGCGCTGCGGGAGCTCTTGCTGCCGCAGACCACGATCGTTACGCCGAACAGCCTCGAAGTGCGCCGCCTCGCCGACGCCGACGACGACGACGAGCTGACGCTGGCGCAATGCGCGGCGAAGCTGATCGAGACCGGCTGCGAGTTCGTTCTCGTCACCGGCACGCACGAGAACACGCCGCAGGTGGTGAACACGCTCTACTCGAAGGCCGGGGTCGTGCGCACCGACAGCTGGTCGCGGCTGCCCGGCACCTATCATGGGTCGGGCTGCACGCTCGCGTCCGCCATCGCCGCGATGCTCGCCAACGGTCTCGACCTGCCGGAAGCCGTGCGCGAAGCGCAGGAGTACACGTGGCAGACGCTGCGCAAGGCTTACCGGCCCGGCATGGGGCAGTTCCTGCCCGATCGGCTGTTCTGGGCGCGCGATGAATCGGAAGCGCGCGGCGACGAACCGGAAGCGCCGCGCGCGATCGATGTCCGCGGCACGCATTGATCTGCCCGTGCCGATGACGCCGCAGCTTGCGCGCTTGCACGGGTTGTACGCCGTGACGCCGGACGAGCCTGATACGGCGCGCCTGTCCGCGGCCGTGGACGCTGCCATCGCCGGCGGCGCCAGTGCCGTCCAGTACCGCAACAAAACGGCAACTGCCGCAATGCGCGGCCAGCAGGCGGCGGCGCTCGCCGGGGTCTGCGCGGCCCGGCGCGTCCTCTTCATCGTCAACGACGACACCGCGCTGGCGCGGGCCGTCGATGCCGACGGCGTCCATCTTGGCGCAGACGACGGCGATCTCGCCGCGGCGCGCCGCGTACTTGGCGCCGGCAAGCTGATCGGCGTTTCCTGCTATGACGATCTCGATCGCGCGCGTGCGCAGGCCGCGGCGGGTGCGGACTATGTCGCCTTCGGAAGCTTTTTCGCGTCGCAGGTGAAGCCCCGTGCGCGCCGGCCCGACGTCACGCTGCTGACGCGTGCGCGGGGTCTCGGCGTTCCGGTGGTCGCGATCGGTGGCATCACGGCCGACAATGCACGCAGCCTCGCCACGGCCGGCGCCGATGCGGTCGCCGTCATTTCCGCGGTGTTCGCGCACGACGATCCCGCTGACATCGAGCGTGCCGCCGCGGCCATCGCCGCCTGCTTCGACGTTGCAACGGCCGCGGAGGATTGATATGAGCGCCGCCGGGCCGTCCCAAGGCGCGAATGGCTCCCCCACTGGGGGCAGC
>JBDTNR010000417.1:0-3648 GCA_039933655.1 Betaproteobacteria bacterium
CTGATCGACTTCTCCTGCAAGGGCTGCGGCGTATGCCCGGCGTGCAATACCCGGCGTAAGGTGTAAACAACGGCGCATCTCACCGCTCATGTCTTGCCCGCGTTGCCAGTTCGCCAATGGGGCTGGCGGTACCGAAGCGACGGCGCTATTTCCTCCAGCGTGACACTGCTCTGCAGGTCCTGGCGCTACGCCGGTTCCTCGCTGCAGTCGAGCCGTACTTGCGGGCGCAATGAACTCGTTGCGCTACTCACGCGCGCATCGGCGCGATCACCTTGATTCACCGCTTGAGCTCCGCGCTCAACGCCCACCTGCCCTTTCACTGTGTCGTCATCGACTGCGTGGTCGCGCCGACGCCCACCGGGGGCGTCGTCTTTCAACGGCTGACGCCGCTGGAACTGCTCGACCGCCTCACCGCGCTCTTGCCTCCGCCGCGTATCCATCGCCATCGTTACTACGGCGTGCTGGCACCTGATGCGCCGTTACGTCAAGCGGTGACGACAATGCTCTTCGCGCCGGGCGTTCCGCCACCCGACTGTCATTTGCCACCCGCCGAAGTGGCCCCGCGGCGCCCCGCCCGCTGCGCCTGATGGGCGCAGGTGATCGCGCGCATCACGCCCTCAGGAACGGCGTTGGATGTCCTGTCCGTGATACGTCGGGCGATATTGATGCCGCAGTGCGTCAAATTAACCGCAATATGGTGCCGGCCCTTCAGCGGCCGCCGTTACCGCCACCCGGACACCGCCGTTACTGAGCGCCCAACCGCTGGCAACCCATTGATCTTCATGGATCGCGCCGACGTTTTCGTCGCCGTGGCCCGTTTATTGCACCGCGCAAAGCACTACTACTTGAAAACGAACCATTCGCGTGAGAAACGAAAGCCCAGTACGACGGCCCGAGGCCGCAGATCCGACCTTCCGCCTAGCGCCCGTGCCGGAGTCAGCCACGCCCGCGGTTCCGAGAACCGACGGTGTCTGGCGCTTCGTCGCCCAGCCGGCCACCGGCGAAATCGCCTCGGCCAATTCGCCCTGGTCGCGGCCGATCTATTTGAACGTGCAAGTGAAATTCGCCATCGCCCTGATCTTCAGCTTCGGCTGGATGGCGTTGTCGATCTGGTTCGCGCTTCCCTGGCTGCGCGATCTCGCCCACTTGAGCAGTTGGGCGCTTGCCATTTTTGCGGTGGGCGGCGTCGCGATCGTGCCCGGCTTCATGAATGCATTCCTGCTCGCGAGCCTGATGATGGACAAGCGCCCGCCACGCATGGCGCTCCAGGCGTATCCGGGCCTCACGATCCTGGTCGCCGCGTACAACGAGGCTGCCTCGATTGCCGACACCATCGAATCGATCCGTCGCCAGCGCTACCCCGGGCCGTTCGAGGTCATGGTGATCGACGACGGCTCGAGCGACGCCACGCCCGAGATCGTGTCGAAGCTGCACTTCCCGTGGCTGTCGCTGATCCGCCAGCCGAAGAACGCGGGCAAATCGGCGGCGCTCAATCGCGGCCTCGCCGTCGCCCGGCACGAACTCGTGATCACGCTCGACGCCGACAGCTACCTCTATGCCGACGCGCTGAAGCATCTGGTGGAACGCTATTCATCCGATCCGGCGCACACGCGCGCCGTCGCCGGCACGATGCTGGTCCGCAATTCGCGAAGCAATTGGGTGACGCGCATGCAGGAATGGGATTACTTCCACGGCATCGCCGCGATCAAGCGCGTCCAGTCGCTCTACCACGGCACGCTGGTCGCCCAGGGGGCGTTCTCGATCTACGATCGCCAGACGCTGCGCGACGTGGGCGGCTGGAACGATTGCGTAGGCGAGGACATCGTGCTGACCTGGGCCATCCTGCAGGCGGGCTGGCGCGTCGGACACGCCGAGGATGCCGTATGTTTCACCAATGCCCCGGAGAAACTGGGTCAGTTCATCCGCCAACGGCAGCGCTGGGCGCGCGGCATGATGGAGGCCTTCCGCCGCCATCCGCGCATCCTGCTCGCGCCGCGGCTGTCGAGCGCATTCGTGTGGTGGAACCTATTCTTCCCCTGGCTCGATCTTGCGTACACGCTATGCTTCATCCCCGGCCTCGTTCTGGCGCTTTTCGGGATCTACTGGCTCGCGGGGCCGATGACGTTGATCCTGCTGCCGCTGTCGCTGCTGATGAACGGCGTCATGTACCGGGTCAGCGCGCGGATGTTCAGGACGCTGGGCCTTCGCGTTCGCTACAATCCCCTCGGTTTCCTGTTGTACGCGCTGGCCTACAGCATGATCCTGCAACCGGCCTGCGTGATCGGCTACATTTCGGAACTTCTCGGACTGCGGAAGACCTGGGGCACGAAATGATCCGTCGTATCGGCGCCGCCGCACTGCGGGCGGCGCTCTTGGCGGCATGCGTCGGCGCGGCGTCCCTCGCCGCCGCAGAGGACACGCCCGCGGCGCTCGCGGCGCTTGCCGACGTCGTCTACGCATCGGACAGCGACGGCTTCCACGCCATTCGCGCCCGCGTCGGCGGGCTCTATCCGTATTCGAATCCGTGGCGCTTCGCCGGCGCCGCCGCGCAGGACACGCGCTACACGCAGGGCGACTTCCGCAAGAATGTTGCGGGCGTCCTGGGCTTCTACCGCGACCAGCGCCGCGACACGCTCGCCGGCATCGACGTCGAGGCCGGCGTGGTTCGCGTGTCCGGGCACCTGCGACCTGTCGGCGACGCGACATGGCGGCTCTTCCCGGTGCCCGATACCGCCATCGACCTGATCGCCTCGGCCGACCTCGTTGAGACACCGCAGGCGCTCGACCTCGGAATCGGCTACACCTTCGCCGCGCTCGGCATCGAACACGCGTTGAACGAGCGTTTCACGGCAACCGGGCTCGCCGGCTGGCAGTCCTTCACCGACGGCAATTCGCGCCTGCATCTGCGCGCCCGCCTGATCTATCTCGCAGTGCCCGAGGCAGGGATCACGCTGCAATTGCGCTATCGGCAATATGGCTCGCGCCAATCCGACGTCGACGGCGCGTATTTCAATCCCGAAGAATATCGTCAATGGCTGGGCGTGGTCGCCGTGCGCAAGCGCTACGCCGGCTGGATCCTGAGCGGCGCCGCCGGCGCGGGCAGTGAATCCTCGACTGGCGCCGCATCGCACCCGTCGTATCTCGCCGAGGCGCGGGCGGAAGGACCGCTTGCCGGCGTCGCGCGCTTGATACTGCGCGCCGGCTACTACCGCTCCGCCGGATTCATCGAGGCGCCGGACTACGGCTACAGTCTCGTCGGCGCGACACTGGTGCTGCCGTTCCGCTGAGCCAGCGACTTCGCGCCAGCGCGATGAACGGCAGCGTGGGGCCGGGAGTAACGTGGTAGCTGCGCACGTCGTCCGGCGATCCCCGGGACCGCGCAGACGTTGCCGATTCCCCTGTCCATGATGTCCATGCAGGCGAGGCTTTAGCCTCGCAGGTACGCCGTGACATCCACCCCGCAAGGTTGAAGCCTCGCCTACGGGTCTCGCGTCCCGGTGTGTCCGGCCCGGCAGAATGTAATTGACCTGTACGCGCCGGCCCCGCCGACTCCACGTAGATTCCTGCATATGGCATTCCTGCGCGTCCGCGCAGATCGTGTCCCTAGCCGTGGTGTACGAGATCCGGCCTGAACCCGATTGGGTGGCC
>JBDTNR010000418.1:0-3615 GCA_039933655.1 Betaproteobacteria bacterium
ACGCCGTGCGCGCGGGCTGCGACGCCGTATTCCTCGACCTGCACGGCGCGATGGTCGTCGAGGACTGCGACGACGCCGAGGGCGAGATCGCCGCGCGCCTGCGCCGGATCGCGCCGGCGATGCCGATCGCCGTCACGCTCGACTACCACACGAACCTGTCGCAGACGCTGATGGACAATGCGACGGTCATCACCGGCTACAAGACCTATCCGCACGTCGACATGTACGAAGCCGGCAAGCTTGCAGGTGGCATCCTGGTCGGCGCGCTCGATGGCGCCATCGAGCCGGTGATGGCGTGGGGATGGAAGCCGCTGGTCGCGTCGGTGATGCGTCATGCGCCGGAGGATGGTCCGTCCGGCGACATCCTCGCGTTCGCGCGCCGGATGGAAGCCGACGGCACCGTGCTCGCCGCCACGCTGCTGCCGTCGTTTCCGCATGCCGACACGCCGTACACCGGTGTTTCCGCCATCGTCGTCGGCGACGCGCGGCACGGCGGCCGCGAGCACGCGCGCGCCGTCTGCAATCACATGCTGGCGATGGCGTGGGAGCGTCGCGCCGAGTACGTGTTCGTGGCGCCGCCGCTGGCCGCATCGGTCGCGCGCGCGAAGGCGCTTGGCCTCGCCAATCCCGGCGCGCCGGTGCTCTTGATCGACCACTGCGACAACTGCGGCTCGGGCGGCGCGCAGGACGTGATGACGGTCGTCGCCGAAGTACTGCGGCAGGAACTGGACGACGTCGCCATCGCGCCGATCCGCGACGCCGCCGCCGTCGCGGCGATGATCGATGCGGGCGTGGGCCAGCGCGTGCGGCTGTCGCTGGGCGGCCACACCGATATGCCGTCGATCGGCCTCAAGGGCGCGCCGCTCGACGTGGAAGGCCGCGTCGCCGCGATCACCGACGGCGAATTCGTCATCACCGGACCGATGTACACCGGCATCCGCACCTATCTCGGACGCACGGCGGTGCTGGAGGTCGACAGCGGGCGCGGGCGCGCGCAGATCGTCGTCACCGAGCGCCCCCACGAGCCCTTCGACGTCGGCGTCTTCACGCACGCCGGCATCGACCCGCGCAGCAAGCGCTACCTGCTGCTCAAGTCGCGCATCCACTATCGCGCCGGCTTCAAGCCGATCGCGTCCCACATCGTCGAGTGCGCGGGCTCCGGCGTGACCAACGCCGACCTGACCGTCTATCCTTACCGCAAGCTGACGCGGCCGATCTTCCCGCTCGATCCGATGTAAGCTTCGCCGGTTTGCCCCGCGACCTCGAGCCATGCCCACCACGCGCGACTACACCCTGCTGATCGACGTCGGCAACACGTTCCTCAAGTGGGGGCTGTGCCTGCCGAGCACCGACGGCACCGCGCGCGAGAACCGCGTCGAGTCCGGCCACGCGCTGCTGGAGGAGATCACCGCGCTGCCCGCGCAGTTCGCCAAGCTGCCGACGCCGTCGAAGATCGTCATTTCCAACGTCGCCGGCACGCGGGTGCGCGTCACGACGATCCGCATGCTCGAGGTGTGGCCGGATGCGCCGGCGCCGTACTGGCTGGTGCCGCAGGACGTCCAGTGCGGCGTCGTCAACCGCTACCGCAACCCGGCGCAGCTCGGCAGCGACCGCTGGGCGGCGCTGATCGGTGCGCGACACCTGCTCGGCGCGCGCGCGGCGATGGTCGTCGTTTGCGGGACGGCGACGACGATCGACTTCCTGTCGACCGAAGGCGTGTTCAAGGGCGGCATGATCCTGCCGGGCCTGGGCCTCATGCTGCGGTCGCTGCACGAGGGCACGGCGGCGCTGCCGGACCAGGGCGGCGAGTTCTTCGCGTATCCGACGCAGACGGTCGACGCGATCGCCAGCGGCTGCCAGCACGCGCAGGCGGGTGCGATCGAACGGCTGTTCGCGATGGAGCAGCGGGCCACGCCGGACGTCGTCTGCGTGCTGTCCGGCGGCGCCGCGGGGGCGGTGGCGCCGCGGCTGTCGATCCCGTTCGAGCTGCACGACAACCTCGTGCTCGAAGGGTTGTACCGGATCAGCCAGTCGCTCTGATCCACGCCGTCAGCGAGGGAGGTCCACATGGAAGAGCTCGTCCGCGTCGTGTCGAAGTACATCGCCGCAGGCGCCATCGCCGCGGTGTCGCTCGCAACGCACGCGCAGGCGCCATCACCGGTGGCGGACCAGTCGTACGTGGCCGCCGACGGTACGCGCGTATTGCAGCAAAGTGCCCTTGTCCCTGCCGGCAACGCCGACGTCTGGAACGCGTTCGTCACCAGCGACGGTTTCGCATCGTGGGCGGCGCCGGTCGCGTTCGTCGATTTCCGGCTGGGCGGCTTCATCGAAGCGACGTACGACCCGAACGGGAAGATCGGCGCGCCCGGCAACATCAAAAATGAGATCGTCGCCTTCGTCCCGCAGCGGATGCTCGCGATCCGCAACGCGCAGGCGCCGCCGTCGACGGCATTCGACGCGCCGACATTCCAGAAACTGCACACGGTGATCTTTTTCGATCCGCTGTCTGCCACCGCCACGCGCGTCACCATTGTGCAGCCGGGATTCGGCACGGGCGAAAAATTTGACGGCGTCTACACGCACTTCGCACGCGGCAACGCGTGGTCGCTGCAGCAGCTCGTCAAGCGATTCGCCGAAGGTCGGGCGAAATGGCCGAAGGCGCCGTAGGCTCGCGGACCGCTTGAAACGGGGCGGGCGGGACAACGGCGCCGCACGCGATGCCGGCAGGCGGCTTTAAGCCAGCCGCGTGAACCCGTCGGCGCTCCAGTGTTCGCTGCCGACGCCGTGGTGGACGATGAAGAGTCCCGTCGGGTCGTACTTCCGCTTGATGGCGGAGAGCCGCGCGTAATTCCCGCCCCAGTAGCTTCGGCGCCAGTCGGCGTCGAAGAATCCCGCTTCCGATACATACGATCCCGCACCCGGGACGAGTCTGCGCAGTACGCCGATGCATTTCGCGATCGCCGCCGCATCGCCACGCGCCTGCGCCAAATCCGGCCCCGGACCCGGCATGCCGGGATACGCCGGCGGCCCGCCACCGGCGATGATCGCCAGCGCGAACGCGCTCATCACCGCCTTGTTCATCGACGTGTCCTTCGCCGCCGCCACGACGTCCGGCGGCGCGCCGGCGAGCCCCTTGTTGAAGTGCAACGACACCTTCCAGTGCCGGCTGCCGTCGAACACGGCGTCGTTGAAACGGGCCTGCCGGTCGCGTCGCAGCAGCGTGGCCGGCAGCCACGCCGATTCGTACCCGTGCAGGAAAAATCCGGCCTCGTCCTGGTTGCCCGCCCAGAACACGTGATTCTCGGGCGCGCCGGGCCGGGCGTCGGCGACGATGGTTTCCGGCAGGTTCCGGCGCAGATACACGGGATCCCACCAGTGCCGCGCCGGCACGGCGATGACGCGCGGCGCCGACGGCATCGCGTAATCGGCGGGTGCCGCTCGCACCCAGTCGAAAAACGGCTTCCACACGGCGGCGGCTTCCGCCTGCGCAAGTCCGTGGAACACCATGCCGAGTACCAGTGAATTGTCGGGCCGGAAGTACACGCTCTCGCCCCAGCGCGAATTGAACAGCACGTCGGCGTAGCCCAAATCGTCGGCGACAATCACCACGATGTT
>JBDTNR010000419.1:0-3605 GCA_039933655.1 Betaproteobacteria bacterium
GCCGTAGCCCTTCTTGGTCTTCGCCAGGATCACCGTCGGCTGGCCGCGGTGCTCGATCGCCGCTCGATACGCAGCGTGGATCTTCACCGGATCGTGGCCTCCGCGGCGCAGGCGGTCGATGTCATCGTCGGACATCTGTGCGACGAGCGCTTCGAGTTCCGGATAGCGGTTGAAGAAGCGTTCGCGATTCATCGCGCCGTCGGTGGCGGCGTAGGTCTGGAACTCGCCGTCGACCGTCTCGTGCAGTCGTTTCAGCAGCACGCCGTCGGTGTCCCGCGCGAAAAGCGGGTCCCAGTCGGAGCTCCACAGGAGCTTGATCACGTTCCAGCCGGCTCCGGCGAAGAGTCCTTCCAGCTCCTGCACGATCGAGCCGTTGCCGCGTACCGGACCGTCGAGGCGCTGCAGGTTGCAGTTGACGACGAAGATCAGGTTGTCGAGACCGTCGCGCCCCGCGAGCGACAGGCCCGCGAGTGACTCGGGTTCGTCCATTTCGCCGTCGCCGACGAACGCCCACACCTTGCGAGTCTCGGTGTCGGCGAGGCTGCGATCGGCGAGGTAGCGCATGAAGCGCGCCTGGTAGATCGCGTTGATCGGCCCCAGGCCCATCGAACCGGTCGGAAACTGCCAGAAGTCGGGCATCAGCCACGGGTGCGGATACGACGACAGACCTTCGCCGCCAGCCTCGCGACGGTAGTTCGCGAGACGCGATTTCGATAGCCGCCCTTCGAGGAACGCGCGCGCGTAAACACCCGGTGCCGAATGTGGCTGGAAGTACACGAGGTCGCCATCCTGCCCGGCACGAAAAAAGTGATTGAAGCCCACCTCGAACAGGTCCGCAGCGGATGCGTAGCTCGCGATGTGACCGCCGAGGTCCGGATGCGCGCGGTTGGCGCGCACCACCATTGCCAACGCGTTCCAGCGCACTGCCGCGGAGAGCCGCGCCTCGATTGCGAGGTCCCCCGGGTACGCCGGCTGCTGCGCGAGGTCGATCGTATTGCAGTACGGGGAGTTGAGCACCGGCGGCAGGCGCACCCGACGCCGGCGCGCGTGCGCCCACAGCTGGCGCAGCAGGAAGGTCGCGCGCTCGCCACCCTGCGTGGCGACGATCGCGTCGAGCGCCTCCAGCCATTCGCGCGTTTCCAGCGGGTCGGAATCCTGCGGCGCCACGCGCCAAAAGGCGGTGGTCGGGAAGGCCTTGGGTGCGTTCATCGCGAGATCGTCCGGAATGCAGATCACCATCGTAGCTCCATCGCAGCGATATGGGGTTCCGTTGTAACCGGTTCGCCGCTACGATCACGGCATGGCGTGCTGAACTTGCCCACTTGAAAGGAATTTCATGCCGAACGGCGACCTGGACACGATCGACTGGAAGATCCTCGACCATCTGCAGCGCGATGCGAGCCTCAGCAACGTCGAACTGGCGCGGCTGGTCAACCTGTCGCCGTCGCCCTGTCTCGCGCGCGTGCGTGCACTCGAACGCGGCGGCCTCATCGGCTCGCGGGTGACGCTGCTCGATGCACTGATGCTCGGGCTCAAGGTCAGCGTGTTCATCAGCGTGTCGCTGGAGCGGCAAGTGGAAAAGGCGCTCGACACCTTCGAGCGCGCCATCCGTGAGCGACCCGAAGTGATGGAGTGCTACCTGATGACGGGGGACGCCGATTACCTGTTGCGCGTCGTCGTGCCGGACCTGCAGGCGCTCGAACGGTTCATCCTCGACTTCCTCACGCGCATACCCGGAATCGGCCAGATCCGCTCGAGTTTCGCGTTGAAGCAGGTGAAGTACCAGACGGCCCTGCCGTTGCCGTTGCCGCTGCCTCCGGCCCGCCCGCACCGCGCGCGACGATCGATGTAGCAGCGTGCTGTGCAATGGTTCGGGGATTGGTACACGTCGCGCGCCCGTATGCGGCAGATCGTGCTGCATGGGCATGGAATTCATTGCCATTTCGACACCAACTGCCGCCGAACATCGACTAGAATCCGGGTACGACGGCTCGATCGGCGGCCGCGGCGGCAACCCCGCTCGCGGCGCAAGTCCGACCAGAAGTGGCTCCGCGAACAATGGGTATGCCGCCGCAGAACCGCGTAATTGTCGGATTATCGGCCTCCAGGTCCGCGATCCGTTCAAGACATGGCCCACGTTGTGACATCGCGCTCGCGTCGTGTGTCGACTCCTTGTTGCCTTATCAGTGAGGATGCCCCTCGTGAAAATGCCGTTACGCAGTCTGCTCGCCCTCGTGGCGCTGGCTGGCCTCGTTCCGCTTGCCGCCGTGGCCCAGCCGTGGCCGTCGAAGCCGGTGAAGCTCGTCGTGCCATTCCCACCCGGCGGCGGTAACGACACCTTCGCGCGCGAACTGGCCGCGGAGCTACAAAAGAAATTTGGCCAGCCCTTCATTGTCGACAACAAGCCCGGTGCCAGCGGCAACATCGGCATCGAGGCGGTGGCCAAGAGTCCGCCTGACGGATACACCATCCTCGTGGTGTCGAACACGCTGGTTACCAACCCCGCGTTGTCCGCCCGGGTGCCCTACGACGTGCTCAAGGACTTCGTGCCGATCACGCTTGCGGCCAACCTGCCCGTCGCGCTGATCGTCGCCGATGCGGTGCCTGCGAAGACGTTGCAGGAACTCATCGCGTACGCCAAGGCCAATCCGGGCAAGCTCACCTACGGCTCGGCCGGCGTCGGCGCGCCGCACCATCTGACCACCGAGTACTTCATGTCTCGCGCCGGTGTGAAAATGTTGCACGTGCCCTTCAAGGGCCAGGGCCAGATCGTGCCTGAACTGCTCGCGGGACGGCTGGACGTTTCGTTTCTTGCGATCAGTTCGGTCACGCAACATCTGAAGACGGGCAAGGTGCGGGGCATCGCGGTCGCCGGCAAGGAGCGCACCGCGATCGCGCCGGAGCTGCCGACCCTCGCTGAGGCGGGACTGCCGGGTGTGAGCGTCGAGTGGTGGCTCGGCGTGCTGGCCCCCGTGGGGACGCCGGCCGACATCGTCAACAAGCTCAACACCGAAGTCGTCGCACTGTGCAAGTCGCCGGAATTCAAGGCGAAGCTGCTGGGCCAGGGCATCGAGACGATCGGGACGTCGGCGGATGCCTTCGCCGCGACGCTGCACGAAGAGATTCCGCGCTGGGCCGCAGTAGTGAAAAGTGCCGGGATCAAGGCAGAATGAGCGCGGCGGGAGAAGATCAACCCGCCGCCGGGTCGCTCGCCGCGCAGCTCGACGCCTACGCAGACCGCCTGCTCGGACTGATTCCACGCACGCGCATCCGCGTCGTGGAGTTCGCGCGCCCCGACGCCGCGATCATCGCGGGTTTTCTCGCGCTGCCGGACCTCACGTCCACCGTGGCGGACATCCTCGACGGCTTCGGCTACGACACCGCGATCCCGGCAAGCGAGCTGCCGCCCCTCGCGGCGGGCCAGCGCATGGTCGGACCGGCGGTCACGATCCGGCATGCGCCGGCGCGGGTGAGCAGCGGCTTCAATATCGCCAAAGGAGCGAAGCCACCCCAGCTCGGCGGACGTGATCAGGTGACGCTGTGCCGCCCGGGTGACGTGATGGTGATCGAGGCGCATGGCATCCGCGACGCGTCGAACTTCGGCG
>JBDTNR010000420.1:0-3585 GCA_039933655.1 Betaproteobacteria bacterium
GAGATCGCCTCGAGCCGCACGCGCTCAGCCAGCGCCCCCACGTGGTCGCCGCGGTTGAAATCGTCGAGATGCAATGGGTCCGCCGCCCGCGCCGACCACAGACGCAGCGTGTTCACATGGCGGCCGCGCCAGCCGGGAATCGGCGTGTCGTAGGGAACAGCGTCCACCGTCTCCGTGGGATGCCACACCGCACGCGTCGTTCCTTCGTAGACGACCTCCTCCACGGTTCCGCCGAACCCGATTGTGCACGCGGCCTCCGGCCGCTCGAACTCCCACGGATTGCCGTGGGCCAGCCAATCCTCGGGCAATTCGTTCTGCCAGCCGTCGATCAGGACCTGGCGGAAGATCCCGTGGTCGTAGCGGATGCCGTACCCATGGGCGGGAATGCCGAGCGTGGCCATGCTTTCCATAAGGCACGCGGCAAGGCGCCCCAGTCCGCCGTTGCCCAGCGCCGGATCGGGCTCGAGCCTCCGAAGGGCGTCGAAGTCGACCCCAAGCTCGGCCAGCGCCTCGCGCGCTGTAGTGGCCAGGCCAAGATTCGACAAGGCGTCGAACAGCATGCGACCGACCAGGAACTCGAGCGAGAAATAGTAGACACGCTTGCGGCCGTCGCGGTAAGTGCGGCGCGTCGACTCGCTCCAGCGGTCGATGACCTGGTCGCGGGCGGCGAGACTGACCGCGATCAGCCAGTCATGGTCCCGCGCATAGGACGGCTCCTTCGCAACCATGTAGCGAAGCTTCGCGAGCACCGACGCTCGAAACGCCTCCACCTCGCGGGGTACCGGTGGATCCGGGAAGTCGGCCGGGAAATCGGGGGATGAAAGGCTCATCGAGTGGCGCAAGGAGAACGATCAGCCGAAATGTAGAGCATGACGCGCCGCGGTGGAATGCTCGTGGCAACGAGGGCGCGCCGGGGAGGGACCTTGTCTCGACGCGATTGGATCGCGCGTCCAAGCCGTGCCGAGTATCGCCCACGCAAGTAGGAATCGTCGGCGTCGCCTGGACCGTGCCGCGTTGCGCGGCCGCTGCGAGGCAACGCCTGCCCCACGACAGTTGCGAGATCGCGTCGGTCAACCGAGTGTCGCAAAGTCGCGGATATCGTTGTTGCCTTGCCCGGATCACTCCGCGCGGATGTTCGCGTCCTTGACCAGCCTGCTCCATTTCGAGACTTCGCCCTTGATAAAGGCATCGGCCTCCGCGGGCGTAGTGTGGACGATGTCGAGCCCGAGGGAGAACAGCTTGTCCTGCACGGCCTGCGATTTCAGGGCCCTCTGCGACGCGTTGCTCAGCCTGTCAATCACGTCGGCAGGCGTGCCTGCGGGAACGAGCAACGCATACCACCCGTAAGCCTCGTAGCCTGGTACGCCACGCTCGGCGATCGCGGGGACGCCTTCCATGCCGCGGAGCGGCTGGAGCGAGGTCACGCCCAGTGCCACGACCTTTCCCGCTTCGACGTGTTGCCGAATGACGAGCGGGCTCACGAACGCCACGGGCGCGCGGCCCCCGAGCAGATCGGACATGAAATCGCCCGTGCCCTTGTACGGGACGTGCAGCAGATCCACACCTGCTGTCTTCTTGAAGAGCTCGCCGGCAAGATGCGGCGACGTTCCCACACCGCCTGAAGCGTAGGCGATTTGCCCGGGCTTCGCTTTCGCTGCACTGATGAGTTCGGCGACTGATTTCAGCCCAAGCGACGGATGCACGACGAGCACCAGTGCACCCCGGGCGAGGACGGCCACGGGCTTGAACTCTGCGAATGTGTACGGGACCTTCTCGAAGATCGACGGATTGACGGCGTATGGAATTCCGGGAAGGAGGACGGTGTATCCATCCGCCGCCGCCTTGGCGACAATTCCGGTAGCGAGGTTTCCACCAGCCCCCGGCCTGTTCTCGATAACGACCGGCTGGCCAAGGACCTGTGACATTTCCGGTCCCAGCGTGCGAGCGATGACGTCGTTAGGACCGCCCGGCGGGTAGGGGACGACCAGCGTGATGGGCCGGTTGGGATAGTCGACTGCAGCAGCGGCCGGAAGTGTGCACGTCCACGCAGCGGCGACCGCCAAAACCCCGGATCCCAGCCGTGCAAGAAATCGATTCATCGCCATCTCCTTGACCGAATGTCGTGACGCTTCCAGCTATGCGGTTAGACCCCGACCGTCTCGAAGTGCCGCGGAACAACGACTTTCGTGGCAGGGGAGACGGTCTTCACCTCGCGCACGAACGTCTGCGCTTGATCGAGCTGTGAATCCTGCGGTCCCCCGTACGGCACTGATTGCATGTCCCAATGGGTCGCAATGATCGTCGGCGGAAGGCCCAGCGCACGCAAGAGGCGTCCGGTGTAATCGTGCACCTGCAATCGCCAGTGTGCGGCGGGGATGAGTGCGACGCTGGGGCGCAAGCCCTCCATTTCGCGTTCGATATAATTCATCGAGCAGAGCACGAGAATGCGGTGCTCTCCGAAACGGATGAAGTAGGCGAGCGTCCCCCCTTCGACGAAGTCCTTGAGCCGCGGCGGGCTCGGGATGTCCTGCGGCACTTGGCGACCATCGAAGTAGCGGCAGTTGTCCCACAGGGAGTACGGGCTGGGGATCACGAGCGACGAGTGCAGGCTCGGGATGGCCTTGATAGACAGCGCGCCGAACTCGAAATCCTCGCCGCCCTGCACCGGGATGAGCTGTCGGGCGGGGACGCCGGAGGCTCGCGCGAGGTTCGCGGTGCTCTCGGTGCCGATCACGATGGCGCCTGTCTTCTTCGCGATGTACGGCATGTCCATGCAGTGGTTGAAATGCGTATGTGAGACAAGGATGAAATGCGCTCGATTTACATGCTGGTCGATAGTCGCGGTGTCCGAGACGAGGACGTCGTCGTAGCCGTAGACCGGTCTGGGATCGTTGGTGGGCGGCGGAAACGACACGCCGAAAACTTTCACCGTCCGCAGGCGCGAAAAGTACGGATCGACGTAGACAACGGTCTTGCCGTCCGTGATACGCCAGCCAGCGGCGCCGAAGTGCGTAAGTTGCAGGCCCCCATGGGCTTTCTTCGTGACCAAAGTTTTTCGCGAGGTGGAATTGTTCGTGCTCATGGCCGGTGGCTCCTCTTCCCCTGCAGATTACCGGCGTGCGCGCGTACGCCTTCGTCGCCGCGAGCGCGAGTCCGCCCGGCGCCACGTGGACCAATGTCGACGATCCCTTCTGTCAAGGTAGCACACGGCATTGTCGCAATCCGCAACGACGAACCCGCAGTCCTCGACGGCAACGGTTATGAAACTGCCCGGTTCCCGGAGGGATCGGGGTTACGGGCTCGCTGGCGATACTTTCATGCCCTCCACTTGCGCCACGGCAACCCTGCGTTGCAGGGCCCTCGAGGCAAGCGCCAGATGTCGTAAACTCCACGCTGGGTTTCGCATTCCATCACAGGAACCGTCATGGATCAGCAACAGTACGAAAAGATCAAATCCGCCAAGGGTTTCATTGCCGCGCTCGACCAGAGCGGCGGTAGCTCGCCGAAGGCGCTCGGCCTGTACGGCATCAAGCCGGACGCCTATTCGGGTGACCGGCAGATGTTCGACCTGATCCACGCGATGCG
>JBDTNR010000421.1:0-3583 GCA_039933655.1 Betaproteobacteria bacterium
CAGAGCTGTAATAATTGTGATAGGGGTCAGAGCTGTAATAATCGGCTGGGAAGACGTCACGATTTCGACAAATTGGAGCACGCCGATTATTACAGCTCTGACCCCTATCGACGTCTTGACCCCTATCGACGTCTAGCTAGTCGAGCACGCGTCCGAAGAACGGATACTGCGGATCGGTGTAGCCCGGCGTCGACGGATGCCCCGGCGCCACCAGCGAATCGACGAGTGCCTCGTCCTCGTCGCTCCAGGGTGTGTCCACCGCCGCCACGTAGTCCTGCCACTGCTCGAGCGTGCGCGGGCCCGCGATCACCGACGTGACGATGCGGTTGGCCCACAGCCACGCCAGCGCGAACTGCGTCAGCGTACGGCCTGTCATGCCCGCGTGCTCGCGCAATTTCTGCGCGATGACGTAGGACTCCTCGCGCAATTCCGTCTCGAGCATCCGCTGGTCGCCGCTCGCCGCGCGGGAACCCTCGGGCAGCGGCGCGCCCGGGATGTACTTGCCGGTCAGCATGCCCCGCGCTATCGGCGAATACGCCGTCACGCCGATGCCGTAATGGTCGCAGGCGGGCAGAATTTCGACCTCCGGCATGCGGTTCAGCAGGTTGTAATAGGGTTGGCAGACCACCGGCATCGGCACGCCCTGCGCTTCGCATTCGCTGACGACTTCCGCGATGCGCCAGCCGCGATAATTCGACACGCCGAAATAGCGGATCTTGCCGCTGCGGATCAAGTCGCCCATCGCGCCGATGGTCTCGGCGAGCGGCGTGTCCGGATCGTCGCGATGAAGGTAATAGATGTCGATGTAGTCGACGCAGAGGCGCGCCAGGCTGTCGTCACAGGCAGCGAGTACCCAGCGCCGCGACAGGCCGCCGTCGCGCTTTCTCGATGTCATCACGTTGCCGACCTTGGTGGCGAGGATCCAGTCGCGGCGGTCGGTCTTGATCGCCGGCCCGACGATCCGTTCCGTTTCGCCCCTGGCATACGCGTCGGCCGTGTCGATGAAGTTGACGCCGGCGGCGCGCGCCGCGCTGATGATCCGCTGTGCGGTGGCGGCATCGGTGCGGTCGCCGAACATCATCGTGCCCAGGCAGACCGGAGAAACCATGAGACCGCTGTTGCCGAGCCGTACATATTCCATTGCGTGTGCTCCCCGTCGAAAACGAACCGCAAACTATGCAGGATCGTCGTGTCCCGCGCAATCGCGCGAGGCCTCCCCGTATAATTGTGCCTTCCCGGCATCCGGCCACTAGCGACCGGTGCATCCTCCGAACCTGCCCGAAGCCCGCGGTATCCATGAATGTGCTGTTCGAGGACGACGGCCAGCTGAAGGCCGGTGCCGTGCTCGCCGACAACGATGCGTCGTTGCAGGTCGAGGCGGTCTCCGGCAAGCGGCTGAAGATCAAGTCGGGCCATGTGCTGCTGCGCTTCGCGTCGCCCGGCCCGGGCGAGGTCATCAGCGAGGGCCAGCGGCTCGGGGCCGAGCTCGATCCCACTTTCCTGTGGGACGTGAGCGGCGACGACGAGTTCGGCTTTGCCGACCTCGCCCGCGAGTACTACGGCGGACAGCCGACGCCGGCGCAGGCCGCCGCGGTGGCGCTGACGCTGCACGCGTCGCCGATGCATTTCTACAAGAAGGGCAAGGGCCGCTACAGGAAGGCGCCGCCCGATTCGCTGAAGGCCGCGCTGGCGTCGGTCGAACGCAAGGCGCGCGAAAGCGAGCAGATCGCCGCGTGGGTGGCCGAGCTGTCGGCGAACGTGCTGCCGCAGGCGTTTCGCGCCAAGATCGACATGCTGCTGTACAAGTCCGACAAGAACACGCTCGAATGGAAGGCGCTGTCGGCCGCGTGCGACGCGCTGAAAACGAATCCGGTCGACTTGCTGGCCGCGGCGGGCGCCATTCCATCGACGCACGATTTCCATTTCAACCGGTTCTTGAGCGAGGCGTTTCCGCAGGGTGTGGCGTTTCCCGCTTGGGGACCGCTGCCCGACATCACGGACCTGCCGGTGGCCGCCGTTCGCGCGTTCTCGATCGACGACGCCACGACGACCGAGATCGACGATGCGTTCTCGGTGTGCGAGCTCGGGAGCGGCAACTACGAGGTCGGCATCCATATCGCCTGCCCGGCGCTGGCGATGCCGCGCGGCGACGCGCTTGACCGCATCGCGCGCACGCGGCTGTCGACCGTCTACATGCCGGGCCGCAAGCTGACGATGTTGCCCGAGGAAGCGGTCGACGCCTTCACGCTGAAGGAGGGTGTCGCACCGCCTGCGCTGTCGCTGTTGATGGAGGTGACGCCCGAGGGCGAGCCGCTGCGCCACGAGACGCGCGTGCAACGGGTTCCGGTGGCCGCCAACCTGCGCCTCGACAACGTCGGCGCCGAGTTCGCGAACGACCTGCCGTCGCCTGCGGATCCGCCGTGGACACAGGAATTGCGCGTGCTGTGGAAGGTCGCCAGGCATCTGTCGGCGCGGCGTGGCAAGAACGATATCAACCGCGTCGACTACAGCTTCCAGATCGACTGGGAGGCCGCCGCCGACGGCCGCGTGGCCATCGTGCCGCGCGAACGCGGCAGCCCGCTCGACAAGCTGATCTCCGAGCTGATGATCCACACCAACAACACGTGGGGGAAGCTGCTCGCCGAGCGCGGCGCGGCGGGGCTCTATCGCGTGCAATCCGCCGGCAAGGTCAAGATGAGCACGCGCCCGGGCGAGCACCAGGGCCTGGGACTTACGCATTACCTGTGGTCGAGCTCGCCCTTGCGCCGGTACAGCGACCTCGTGAACCAGCGGCAGTTGCTCGCAGTGCTGGCCGGGGATACGCCGCCGTATGCCGACAACGATGCCGACCTGTTCGCGGCGCTCGCCGACTTCGAGGCGACCTACAGCCAGTACGCGGAGTTCCAGGACCGGATGGAGCATTATTGGTGCCTGCGCTGGCTGTTGCAGGAAAACGTCAGCGAAATCGGCGCGCGGGTGATCCGCGACAACCTCGTGCGCTGTGAGCGGGTGCCGCTGGTCGTGCGCGTTCCCGACCTGCCGCTGCAGCCACCGGACACGGCGGTGCGCATCGCCATTTCCCGGATCGATCTGCTGGCGGCGACGTTCGAATGCCGATCGGTCGGGACGCCGGCGGACGCCACCGCGCCTTAGCCCCGACGTTCGCGGCCCATGACGCCGGCATGACAGACGCATACAATACGGACGATTCGTCATTCCTGCGCCAAAGGCGCCGATTTACCCGGCGATTTTCCACCATCAAGCACTGACTCACCACCAGAGAACCCGTGCCGCGACGCGCGACGCCGCCGAACCCGTCCGTCGAACCTCCCGGTCAGCCGGAACTGCCCGAACCGGTGGCGTCGCCACCGGCGAGGCGCGCGGCGCCGAAGAACGTAGCGCCCACCAAGGGCGCCGGCAGCCCCACCAGCACCACCGCGCCGCAGAGCGCCGACGCGCCGCAAAACGCTGGCGCATCGAGGAGCCCCGCGACCGCGAAGCCGAACGCGGCGCCAAAAACGCCTGCGTTGCCGAAGACGGCCGCAGTGCCGAAGACGGTTGCGGCAGCCAGGACGGCCGCGAC
>JBDTNR010000422.1:0-3571 GCA_039933655.1 Betaproteobacteria bacterium
TCATCAAGGCGCTGATGAAGCTCGGCCAGATGGTGACCATCAACCAGATGCTCGATCAGGAAACCGCGATGATCGTCGTCGAGGAGATGGGCCACAAGGCGCAGGCTGCAAAGCTCGACGATCCGGATTCGTTGCTGGCGGAATCGCATGGCGAGTCGGCTGCCGAGTTGTTGCCGCGGCCACCGGTCGTGACGGTGATGGGTCACGTCGACCATGGCAAGACGTCGTTGCTCGACATGATCCGCCGCACCCGTGTTGCCAGCGGCGAAGCGGGCGGCATCACGCAGCACATCGGCGCCTATCACGTCGAGACGGCGAAGGGCGTCATCACGTTTCTCGACACGCCGGGACATGAGGCGTTCACGGCCATGCGTGCACGCGGCGCGAAGATCACCGACATGGTGGTACTGGTGGTCGCCGCCGACGACGGTGTCATGCCGCAGACGAAGGAAGCCATCGCGCACGCCAAGGCGGCCAATGTTCCGCTGGTCGTCGCGATCAACAAGATGGACAAGCCCGAGGCCAACATGGAGCGGGTCAAGCAGGAACTCGTGGCCGAAAACGTGCTGCCGGAAGAGTACGGCGGCGACGTCCAGTTCATCCCGGTTTCGGCCAAGACCGGCGACGGCATTGACCGCCTGCTCGACGGCCTGCTGCTGCAGGCGGAAGTGCTCGAGTTGAAGGCTGCGAAGGATGCGCCGGCACGCGGCATCGTCATCGAGGCACGGCTCGACAAGGGCCGTGGACCGGTGGCGACGGTGCTCGTGCAATCGGGCACGCTGAAGCGCGGCGACATCGTGCTTGCGGGCGCGGTGTTCGGGCGCGTGCGCGCGATGACGGACGAGAACGGCAAGACGGTGACCGAGGCCGGTCCCGCCATTCCCGTCGAGATCCAGGGCCTGTCGGACGTGCCGCTCGCAGGCGAAGACATGATGGTGCTGGGCGACGAGCGCAAGGCGCGCGAAATCGCGCTGTTCCGCCAGGGCAAGTTCCGCGACGTGAAGCTCGCCAAGCAGCACGCGGCCAAGCTCGAGAACATGTTCGGCGAGGTCGGCGAAAACGAGGTCAAGACGCTGACGCTGATCGTGAAGGCCGACGTGCAGGGCTCGTACGAAGGCCTGTCGCAGGCGCTGACCAAGCTCTCGACCAACGAGGTCAAAGTCAACATCGTGCATGCGGCTGTGGGCGGAATCACCGAATCCGACATCAACCTCGCGCTGGCGTCCAAGGCCGTGGTGATCGGCTTCAACACGCGCGCGGACGCGCAGGCGCGCAAGCTCGCCGAAGGCAGCGGCGTGCAGATCCGCTACTACAACATCATTTACGACGCGGTCGACGAGGTGAAAGCCGCTTTGTCCGGCATGCTGACGCCCGAGAAGAAGGAAAGCACGCTGGGTGTGGTCGAGGTGCGTGAGGTCTACCGGATTTCCAAGGTGGGCACCGTGGCCGGCTGCTATGTGCTCGAAGGCCTCGTGCGCCGCGGCTCGAAGATCCGCCTGCTGCGCGAGAGCGTCGTCGTCCACGAGGGCGAGCTCGACTCTCTCAAGCGCTTCAAGGACGACGTGCGCGAGGTGAAGGCCGGGTTCGAGTGCGGCCTGTCGATCAAGAACTACAACGACCTGCAGGTCGGCGACCAGCTCGAGGTGTACGAGATCGTCGAAGTGTCGCGGACGCTATAGGGCCCGGGATCCCACCAAGTGGCGCCGAGACGCCGAGGACCGTAAATTTTGCAGTCCTCGTTTTCGCGGCGCCACCGCGTTTCATTGTGAGCAGCATTCGATGAAAAAGAATCCGCAGCGTCCACATCGCGTGGGCGACCAGATCCAGAAGGAGCTGGCCGACCTGCTGCGCAACGAGGTCAAGGATCCGCGCGTCGGCGCCGTCACGGTGACGCACGTCGACGTATCGCCCGACCTGTCGCACGCCACCATCCATTTCACGCATCTCGCCGGAAGCGAGCACGCGGCGGAAACGCTGAAGGCGCTCGCCCGCACGTCCGGATTCCTGCGCAGCGCGCTGTCGCACCGCCTCGACCTCTATTCGGTGCCGCAACTGCACTTCGCCTACGACGATTCGATCGAGGCGGGCATGAAGCTGTCGCAACTGATCGACGACGCCGTGGCGGCGGACAAGAAGCTCGGCCACTAATCCCATTCGCGGTCGGCCAGGACTCCGTCCGGCATTCGGCGGCCCCGTCCCCGATGGCCCGGAATCGCGGTTGGTCATCACCGCGGCGCCGCCCGCGAATCACGGCGGCACCCACGAGCCTTCATGCCGAAACCCGTCAAGCCGCAGCTCAGGATTCCGCGCCGCGTGATTGACGGCGTCCTGCTGCTCGACAAGCCCGTCGGGCTGTCGTCGAACGCGGCGTTGCAACGGGCGAAGCGGCTGTACCGGGCCGCGAAGGCAGGGCACACTGGGACGCTCGACCCGCTTGCCTCCGGCCTGTTGCCGCTGTGCTTCGGCGAGGCGACCAAATTCGCGCAGCAACTGCTCGACGCGCCGAAGCGCTACACGGCGACGGTGCGCTTCGGCGCGACGACGGCCACCGGCGATACCGAAGGGGAAGTCCTCGCCACGCATCCGGTCGCCTTCTCGCGCGAAGCGCTCGAAGCGGCGCTCACTACCTTCGTCGGGCGGATCGCGCAGGTGCCGCCGGCCTTCTCGGCGCTCAAGTTCCAGGGCCGCGCCTACTACGAATACGCGCGCGCCGGACAGGAGATTCCGCGCGTCCCGCGCGACGTCGACATCCATTCGCTGCGCCTGACCGCGTGGAACACGCCGGACGCCGGACTCGATATCGAATGCAGCAAGGGTACGTACATCCGCGTGCTCGCGGAGGACCTGGGCGGCGCGCTGGGCGGTGGCGCGCACCTCGCGTCGCTGCGCCGTACGGCGACGGGCGGCTTTGACCTCGCGGAGGCCGTGACGCTCGACCGGCTGGAGGACATGACCGAAGACGAACGGCTGGCGGCGCTGCGCCCGGCAGCGGTGCTGGTCGCCGATTTGCCTGCGCTTGGCGTGAGCGAGGCGGAGGCGGCCCGCTTCCGGCAGGGACAGGCGCTGCCGGCGCCCGGCCGGCCGGAGGGGATATGCGCGGTATACGGTGCCGGCGTGTTCCTGGGCGTGGCGACCGTGGCCGACGGGGTCGCGAGGCCGCGGCGGGTGGTCGTCGAGCACCCTGACGCGATGCCGGCCGATACTTGATCGAAATGGCCTTTTCAGCTTATAATTTAAGACTTTGCGAAAGCGCAACTTAAGAGAGCACGAGGACTAGAAATGGCCGTTACGGTTCAGGACAAGGCGAAGGTGATCGCCGATAATCAGCGCGGCAAGGGCGACACGGGTTCCCCGGAAGTCCAGGTCGCGCTCCTCACCGCCCGCATCAATGGTCTCACCGACCACTTCAAGAGCAACGTCAAGGATCATCATTCGCGCCGTGGCTTGCTGCGCATGGTGTCGCGCCGCCGCAAGCTTCTCGATTACCTGAAGTCGCGCAACGCCGACAGCTACCGTACGCTGATCGACAAACTGGGCCTGCGCAAGTAATCGAGATCCCGCGTGGTTCCGA
>JBDTNR010000423.1:0-3538 GCA_039933655.1 Betaproteobacteria bacterium
GGGCGCCGCGTGCTCGCCGATGCCGCCGGTGAAGACCAGCGCATCGATGCCGTGCAGCGTCGCGGCGAGCGATCCCAGCTCGCGCGCGATCCGGTGGCAGAACAGGCGGATCGCCAGCGCGGCACGCGGCTCGTCGCTCGCGAGCAGCGTCCGCATGTCGCTCGACACGCCCGACACGCCGAGGAGGCCCGACTCCTGGTAGATGAGCTTTTCGAGCGCGCGCGCGTCCATCTTCATCTCGTCCATCAGATAGAGCATGACGCCGGGATCGAGCGCACCGGTGCGGGTGCCCATCATCAGCCCGTCCACCGCGGTGAAGCCCATCGTGGTCGCGATGCTCACGCCGCCGCGCATCGCGCACATCGACGCGCCGTTGCCCAGGTGGGCGACCACGGTGCGACCCTGCGCGGCCTCCAGGTCCACGTGGGGCAACGCGCTCGCGATGAATTCGTACGACAGTCCGTGGAAGCCGTACCGCCGCACGCCGCGCGCAGTGATTGCCGCCGGCAGCGCGAACGCCTGCTCGACATCGGGCAGTGTCCGGTGGAACGCCGTATCGAAGCACGCCACCTGCGGCAACTGCGGCGAATGCGCGAGCAGCGCATGTATCGGCGCCAGATTGTGCGGCTGGTGCAGCGGCGCCAGCGGGATCAGCGTTTCGAGGTAGGAAAGGACCGCCGCGTCGATGCGCGCCGGTTGCAGATAGCGGGTGCCACCGTGCACGACGCGATGGCCGGCGGCGCGCAACGTATGCGTGGACAACGACTCGCGCAGATGCAGCAGCAGATATGCCATCGCGCCGTCGTGGCCCAGGGCACGGTACCAGCTGCGCTCCGCGAGCAGAGTGCCGTCGCTGGCGGTCGCCTTGAAATGCGTGGCGGTGGCCAACCCTTCGAGCTGCCCGCGCTCCACCAGGACCGGCGCGCCAGTGTCGATCTCGAACAGCGAGAACTTGAGGCTCGACGAACCTGCATTGAGCACGAGTATGGCGTCGGCCATGGCGGCAATGGCAGCAGTGGCGGACGGACGCGCCGCGTCAGGATTTCGGCAGCAGCTTGTCGCGGCGGGCGTGCGCGACCAACTTCATCACGGCGGCGGAAGCGAGCCGCGTGCGCACGTTGTCCGCCCGCGACGTAAGCACGATCGGCACGCGCGTCCCGAGGACGATGCCGGCGCTGTCGGCGCCTGCGAGATAGGTGAGCTGCTTGGCGATCATGTTGCCGGACTCGAGGTCGGGCACCAGCAGGATGTCGGCCAAGCCGGCGACGGACGACACGATGTGCTTGGCCCGCGCCGCCTCCGGCGAGATGGCGTTGTCGAACGCCAGCGGCCCGTCGAGTATGCCGCCCTCGATCTGCCCGCGGTCGGCCATCTTGCACAGCGCGGCGGCGTGCAGCGTCGACTCGATGTTCGGATTCACGGTCTCGACCGCGGAGAGTATCGCGACCTTCGGGCACGCGAGGCCTAGGACGTGGGCGAGTTCGATCGCGTTGCGACAAATGTCGGCCTTGGCGGCCAGGTCCGGCGCGATGTTGATCGCCGCGTCGGTGATCATCAGCATCCGCGGATACGCGGGGACGTCCATCACGAACACATGACTGATGCGGCGCTCGGTGCGCAAGCCGGTCGCCGCCGGCACTATCGACTCCATCAGCTCGTCCGTATGGAGGCTTCCCTTCATCAGCGCCTCGACGTCGCCGGCGCGCGCCATGGCCACCGCGTGCTGCGCGGCCGCGTGGCTGTGCGGCGTCGACACGATGCGGTAGCCCGCGAGATCGACGCCCGCAGCCTCCGCCGTCGCGCGGATTTTCGCCTCCGGACCCACGAGGACCGGCACGATGAGTCCACGACGTCCCGCCTCGATCGCGCCGAGGAGCGAATCGCGGTCGCACGGATGCACGACGGCGCAGACGACGGGCGCAAGCGGCTCGCAGCGCTTGAGCAGGCGGGCGACGCCATCGTTGCGGCGAAGCACGACCTCGGGTGTCGCGATGTCGCTGTAGGCGACGCGCTCCTTCGGCGCGATGACGGTGGCCACGCCTTCCACGAGCACGAGGCCGTCTTCGTTGACCGCCCTGCACTCGAAATCGATCTGCTGTCCGTCCGCATGCTTGGCACGCGCCGTCACCGTTGCCGTCACCGTGTTGCCGGTACGCAGGCGGCCGCTGTAACTGAAGCGGGTGCCGACGATGGCGCTGCCGGGCCCTGGCAGGCGGCGATTGAGGATCGCGGCGATCAGCGCGATCGCCGCCGCGCCTGGCGCGGACGCGGCCTCGGCCACCGCGTCGGGCGACAGGTCGAGATGGAAAGTCTCGACGTCCCCGGTGACCAGCGACAGGCCCTCGACTTCCGTCGCCGTCAGCGTGCGCGTGACGGTGTCGGTCGCGCCGATGGCGATTTCGTCGAACGTCCGGTTCGTGTACTGGCGGTTCATCGCGGGCTTGACTCCCGACTCCCGCGCGTCAGGCACGCGCTCCGCCCGCGCGCGGCGCCGCTCGCCCGCGCGTCGCCTTGCGCTTGGCCGCCGGCGTGCGCTTGCTCACGACCGCGGCCGTACCGCGCCCACCGGCAATCGGCAGCATCCCGCGCAACTCGGCGGCGAGTGCGCGCTGGCGCTCCTCGAGCCCGGGCTGCGCCTCGGTCCATTCGAGCAGCGCATGCGCGCGCCGGCGCTCGGCGACGGTACGCAGCAGCTTCGGCAGCGAGCGCTTCGCGCGTTCCGGCTCGAACTCGACGACGATGGTTTCCTCCTGCAGCAGGCGGCGCCGCTCGTCCTCGGACAGGTGCGCGATCTCGCCCTCGGGCGCCAGGATCTCGCGCGTCGTCTGCATCTGCGACAGCCGGCGATGGCCGCTGCCGGCCTTGCTGATCAGCATCGCGATGCGGGCCAGGCCTTCGATGGCACTGCCTTCCTCGAGCGTGTCGAGCACTTCGCGCACCGCGGCAATCGAGCGCGGATCGAACTTGCCCTTGCGGCGGATTTCCTCGCGCTCGTCGGCCATCTGCAGCGACATCATGTTGCCGTACACCTCGAAGAAGGCGGCCTCCGACAGTGCGTCGCGCACGTCGCGGTACAGGTCGAGCCGGGCGCTCACGGACTCCGCAAGCAGCTTTTCGCCGCGCAGGTTGTCGTTGTCCTTGCCGCGCGGCCGGCGGTTGGCGGTGACCATCGCGGCCGCCTGCGCGAGCGGCCACAGGAACGGATTCTTGTCCGACAGCGCCCAGTATTGCACGCGCAGCGGATGGAAGTCGCGCAGCGCCTTGGCGAACCATTCGGGCGTCATCTCGCGGACGAACGGCCGCGCCAGCAGCGAGTACGCGCGCTCCGACAGCTCGGACAGCGCGGCCACCGCCTGGAAGGGTTTTTCGTCGACGCGGTCGTTCTTGGCCAGCGTCGGATGCAGATCCTCGATCTTGCGCTCGCGCAGCGTGACCTCGTAGGTAACCTCGCCATGGCGGTCGTGATGCTCCTCGATATCCATCCCGTAGAGCCCCGGCGGCAGTTGCTGGATGTATTTCAGCACCTCGACGATCTGCG
>JBDTNR010000424.1:0-3528 GCA_039933655.1 Betaproteobacteria bacterium
CGCCGAGCACGCGGTCGAATTCCTCGATGCCGGTGGGAATGCGCTCCGTGGCGCGCGCTTTTACCTGCGCCAGCGTCGTCACCGTCGAGCGCGCGCCGGCGACACTCTCGAAGCGTACGGCCGCGGTCGCCGCGACCGTCTCCACCAGCGTATTCCAGGCGCCACAGCTCGGGCATTGCCCCTGCCACTTCGGCGCCGCGCCGCCGCACTCGGTGCACGTGTAGACGGTCTTCGCCCTGGCCATCGTCTACAGCCGGCGGACGACGTCGGCCAGCGTGCGGGCGTCCGGGAAATGCGCCTGCGCGACCAGCGCGAAGACGACCGCCAGCACGAACACCGCGGCGAACGCGAGCCACGTGTGGCCGACGACGCTGCCGATCCACCCAGTCCCGGCGATGCGCCGCGTCGAGCGGACAAGCCCGGCCGACAGCATCCCCGCGAACGCCGCGTCGGCGAGGATCGTCGGCGCCGCGTAGATCGTCCAGACGACGGCGCCGAACAGCGCGGCGGCGACGGCGATCAGCGCCAGCAGCACCCAGCCATCGTCGCCGAAGTCCAGGCTGAAGCCGCCGCCGCCCGACGCAGAGTGGCTTTGCGACGACATGGCCAGCGCCGATGATGGCGACGTTTCGCCCGGCAGCGCGCCGCCGCCGAAGTGCGCCGACGCACCACCGCCGCCCGAGCCGCCTCCGCCGCCGCGGAACACCGGCAGGTCGACACCCTTGCCACCGCCACCGCCACCGCCGCCCCAATCGACCACGCCGCCGTCGTCGGGCACGTGGCGCCGGCGCGACGGCAATAGCCGGCGATCGAATCCGGCGTAACGAAGCCAGATCCGCACGCCGAGCAGGAACGCGCAGTAGGCGAGGCCGAGCGCCACCACATAGCGGATCCACATCGTGCCCACACCCGCCATCAGCAGCAGTTTCGTCACCGCGAGCCCGACGGCGAAGCACGCCCCGAGGATCAGCGCGACGTGGAACCGCACGGCAAAGCGCGCGCCGATCGTCTGTCGCAACTGCTCCGGGGTCGCGTGATCGCCGGCGGCGGGCTGCGGCTTTGCGTCCATTCGCTTGGGTCAGGCGAGTTCGTGGGGCTGCACGACGGCGGTGCCGAGCTTGCCGACGACGATGCCGGCCGCCTGGTTCGCGACGCGGACGGCGTCCGCCATCGATGCCCCGGCCGCCAGCAGCACGCCCAGCGTGGCGATCACCGTATCGCCGGCGCCGGACACGTCGTAGACCTCGCGCGCCTGCGCGGGAATCGTCAGCGCCCCCGCCGCCGTGTAGAGGCTCATGCCCTCCTCCGACCGCGTGACGAGCAGCGCCTCCAGCGCGAGATCGCGCCGCAGCGCCTCCGCCTTGGCGGACAGTTCGGCCTCGTCCGACCAGCGGCCTGCCACCTGCCGGAACTCGCTGCGGTTGGGCGTCAGCATCGTCGCGCCGCGGTAGCGCGAGAAATCCTCGCCCTTGGGATCGACCAGCACGCGCTTGCCCGCCGTGCGCGCGCGCTCGATCATCGTCGCGATATGCGTCAAGCCGCCTTTGCCGTAGTCGGACAGGATCACGAGGTCGGCGTCGCTCATCAGCCGCTCGAAGTCGGCGAGCTTGGCGGTGAGCACCTGCTGCGACGGCGTCGTTTCGAAGTCGATGCGCAGCAGCTGCTGCTGCCGGCCGATCACCCGCAGCTTGACGGTGGTCGGCAGCGTCGGGTCGCGCAGGAACGACGTGTTCACGTGCTCGCCCACGAGCAGGCGGGCGAGCGCGGTGCGCGCCTCGTCCTCGCCGACGACCGACAGCAGCGTCGCCTGCGCGCCGAGCGCCGCGGCGTTGCGCGCGACGTTCGCCGCGCCTCCCGGCCTCTCCTCGGTGCGGGCGATCTTGACGACGGGCACCGGCGCCTCCGGCGAAATGCGCTCGACGTCGCCGAACCAGTAGCGATCGAGCATGACGTCGCCGACGACCAGTACGCGGGCACCGGCGATGGCGGTACGGTACGAGGAGAAGTTGGCGTCGGTCATCGCGCAGGCAGGCAATCGTCTAGCGGCGGCCGATGCCGAAGTATTCGAGTCCGGCGGCGCGCACATCGGCGGGCGGATAGAGGTTGCGGCCATCGAACACCAGCGGCGTGGCGAGGCGTTTTTTCAGTTCGTCGAAATCGGGGCTCCTGAATTCCTGCCATTCGGTGGCGACGACCAGCGCATCGGCCCCGTCGCACGCGGCCATTGGCGACGCGGAGTACGCGAGGTACGGCACGTCGGCGAACACGCGGCGGGCCTCGTCCATCGCGATCGGATCGTAGGCGACGATGCGTGCGCCACGCTGCGCCAGCGCGGCGATGATCACCTGCGACGGCGCCTCGCGCATGTCGTCGGTGTTGGGCTTGAAAGCGAGACCCCACAGCGCGATCGTCCGCCCCGCAAGGTCGGTCCCCAGACGCGCAACGATCTTGTCCACCAGCACGCGCTTTTGCGTGTCGTTCACCCGCTCGACGGCGGCCAACAGTTGCAGCGGATGCCCGTGCTGCGTGGCCGTGTACTGCAGCGCCTTCACGTCCTTCGGAAAGCAGCTGCCGCCATACCCGACGCCGGGATACAGGAAGTGGTAGCCGATGCGCGGATCGGAGCCGATGCCCTGGCGCACCATCTCGATGTCGGCACCCAGCTGGTCGGCGAGATTCGCCACTTCGTTCATGAACGAAATCCGCGTTGCGAGCATCGCGTTGGCCGCGTACTTGGTGAGTTCGGCCGAACGCACGTCCATCACCACCATGCGGTCGTGATTGCGGTTGAACGGCGCGTACAGCCGCTTGAGCAACTCGATGGCCGCGCCGCTCCCTGATCCGATCACGATCCGGTCGGGGCGCATGCAGTCATTGACCGCGTCGCCTTCCTTGAGGAATTCGGGGTTGGAGACGACATCGAACGCGACTTCCAATCCGCGCGCCTGGAGTTCCGCCGCAATCGCGACGCGGACCTTGTCTGCTGTGCCCACCGGCACCGTCGACTTGTTCACGACCACGGTGGCTTCGGTGATGTGGCGACCAATGGTCCTGGCCACGGTCAACACGTACTGCAGGTCGGCGCTGCCGTCCTCGTCGGGCGGCGTGCCCACGGCGATGAACACGATTTCCCCGTGGGCGATCGCCTTGGCGGCGTCGGTAGTGAAATCGAGGCGGCCGGCGTCATGGTTCTGCTTGACCATGGTTTCCAGGCCAGGCTCATAGATCGGAATAACGCCCCGCCTGAGCCCCTCGACCTTGCTCGCATCAATGTCGACGCAGACCACGTCATGCCCGACCTCGGCCAGGCAGGTGCCAGTCACCAGGCCAACGTAACCTGTTCCGAAAATTGCTACCCGCATTTCAGCATTCCTGATCCAAAAAAGTTACTGCAGGATTTGCATCAGCTCGACATCGAATGTGAGCGTGGCATCGGGACCGATGCCCTGGGTGCCGGCAGGGCCATAGGCCAGGCTGGACGGAATCCAGAAGCGGTACTTCGCACCTACCGGCATCAACGAGACGCCT
>JBDTNR010000425.1:0-3523 GCA_039933655.1 Betaproteobacteria bacterium
TGCGCGCCCGCAACCTGAACGGCGACCGCCTCAAGGTGAACGACAAGCGCGGCAATCCGGTCGAGATCGCCGCGGTCGTGGTCTGGCACGTCGACGACACCGCCCGCGCAGCATTCGACGTCGACGACTACGAGAACTTCGTCAAGGTGCAGAGCGAGGCCGCCGTGCGCCATCTCGCCTCGTCGTTTGCCTACGACGCCGAAGACCATACCAACGACGTGCACGAGCCGACGCTGCTGGCCGCCGCCGACGTCGTGGCCAAGGCCCTCGTCCGCGAACTGCAGGCGCGACTGGAGCAGGCGGGCGTCGTCGTCGAGGAGGCGCGCCTCACCCACCTCGCGTATGCGCCGGAAATCGCGCAGGTGATGCTTCGCCGGCAGCAGGCCGAAGCCATCATCGCGGCGCGGGCGAAGATCGTGCATGGCGCGGTGTCGATGGTCGAGATGGCGCTGAAGGAGCTTTCCGCCAAGCAGGTCGTGACGCTAGACGACGAGCGCAAGGCGGCGATGGTGTCGAACCTGATGACGGTGCTTTGCGCGGAGTCCGAGGTGAAGCCCGTCATCAACACCGGCACGCTGTACACCTGATCCGGCGGCCGCATCCCTACGGAGACGACGATGATCCTCTTCCCGCGCCTGCTGTTCGCATTGCTGCTGGTTCTGGCACCGGCGATCATTTGGGGCACGTCCGGCGCGCTGCCGGAGCGCGTCGCCAGCCATTTCGGGCACGACGGCCTGCCCAACGGCTGGATGACGCGCGACGGCTATGTCATGTTCATGCTCGCGCTGACGATCGGCGCGCCGCTCTTCGCGGTTGTGGTGTCGGCGTGGGCGCCGCGTGCGGCGGCCCGCAAGCGGCGGATGCCGAACGCCGAGTACTGGCTCGCGCCGGAGCGGCGCGACGAGACCGTCGCCCGGATGGTCGCACATGCCTGCTGGCTCGGCTGCATGATGCTCGCGTTCTTCGTCGCGATGCACGTCCTGCTGATACAGGCCAACGCGACGGTGCCCGCGCAGTTGCCCGAGCGCGCGTTCATCGCGCTCGTCGTGGCGTTCGTGGTCGCGTTGATCGTCTGGGCGCTCGCGCAGCGACTGCGCTTCCGGCGCACGCCTTGAGGGCCGGCGGCAGGCGCGATCAAACCTCCCGATGACGGCGAAGAAATCCTTCCTGTTGCGTGTCGATCCCGCCCTCTGGGCGGACGTGGAGCGGCTCGCGCAGGCGGACCTGCGCAGCGTCAATGCGCAGGTCGAGTTCCTGTTGCGGGATGCCCTCGTCCGCCGCGGCATTCGGCCGCGAGCAGCACCCGCGGTGGCAGACAAGGACGATGCGGGAGGCGCTGACGAGTAAGTTGCGCTCAGTGTGCGCCACGCGAGATGAGTCGAGATCCGGCCCCTGACTGCGAGTACGTTGTCTTGGGTTCCCTTGTCGCAGCGTCATTTCATCAGCCGTCGTCCCGCGAAAGCGGGGACCCAGCGTCTCTGCGGCGCGCTGGCAAGACGCCACTAATGGATGGGTTCCCGCTTTTGCGAGAGCGACCAATGAGCAGGTTCCATGCGTGATGGAAACCACGTATTGAACCTTCACCGCGAGGTCAAGGTCATCGCGGTCGGAGGCTGGTTTCCACAAACCCGCGTTTGACACCTACCCCAGCGCGCGCCTCAGGAATTCCCCGGCCGCGGCGAGTTCCTCGATGACGGCGGAATGCTCCATCCGGTAGGCGTGCCATTCGACATCCCAGCCGCCGGCCACCAGCGCCGCGCGCGAGGCCTCGGCCCATGCCAAGCGGACGACGGGATCGTGCGTGCCGTGCGCCATGAAGATCGGGACATCGCGGTTGGCGGGTGCGGCCTCCGCGGCGAGGCTCGGCGGGTCGATCAGGTACGTCGACAGCGCGACGATGCCCGCGAGGCGCTGGGGATGCCGCAAGCCGGCGTACAGCGCGATGGCGCCGCCCTGGGAGAAGCCGGCAAGCACGATGCGCGCGGTGGCGATGCCCCGCGTCCGTTCGCGCGCGATCAGCGCCTCGACCTGGCCCTGCGACCGGCGCACGCCGGGAAGGTCGGCGCGCGCATGCAACTCCGCGTCGCGGATGTCGTACCACGCGCGCATCACCATGCCGTTGTTGATCGCCACCGGCATCATCGGCGCGTGCGGAAAGAGGAAGCGCACCGCCATTGCAGGCGGCAGGCCGAGGGCGTCCACCGACTGCGACCAGCCGTTGCCGTCGTCACCCAGGCCGTGCAACCAGATGACGGTCGCATCCGGATTCGGCGCGGTTTCGATTTCGATGGCAGGGAGGAGGTCGATCATTTGCGAGGGGTCGACAAGGGTCAGATTCGAATTGCGCAGGCAGGGCGTCTCCGATTCGCGACGATGCCAGTCGCAATTCGAGTCTGACCCTTGTTGGGAGCGAAACGCTGCAATTTTAAGGGAATTTCAGCAACTGCAAGCCATCGGGGTCGAACTTGCATTTCGCCTAGCGCCGTGGGGTCAGGCTCGCATTTCGCAAAACCCGCGAAATGCGAGTCTGACCCCCTTCCTACATCGGCTCCGTCTCCGCCGTCCGTGGACGCCAGACGAGGAGCCGCGCCTCGATCTTGGTCACCGCGATGTCGAGCAGCAGCGCGAACATCGTCAGCACGAGGATGCCGGCAAACACGGTGTTGATGTCGAACGTGCCTTCGGCCTGCAGGATCAGATAGCCCACGCCCTTGGCGGAGCCCAAATACTCGCCGACGACGGCGCCGACGAACGCCATGCCGACCGACGTGTGCAGGCTCGAGAACAACCACGACGTCGCCGACGGCAGGTAGATGTGGCGCAGCAGTTGCCGTTTCGACGCACCCAGCATCTGCGCATTGGCGAGCACGACGGGGCTCACCTCCTTCACGCCCTGGTAGACGTTGAAGAAGACGATGAAGAACACCAGCGTGACGCCGAGCGCCACCTTGCTCGCAATGCCGAGGCCGAACCACACTGCGAAGATTGGCGCCAGGATGACGCGCGGCATGCTGTTGAGCGCCTTGATGTACGGGTCGCAGATGGCTGCGGCCATCGGGCTCAGCGCCAGCCAAAGGCCACAGCCCAGGCCGAGCACGGTACCGATGCCGAAGGCGAGCACGGTTTCGAGCAGCGTGACCCAAAGGTGCTGATAGATATCGGCGTTGGTAAAAAACCAGGCCCAGATGCGCGAGAAGATCTTCAGCGGTTCGCCAAAGAAGAACGCCGCCTGGCGATCGTTCTCGAACACGATCGGAGGGATCAACCCGGGCTTCGTGACCACGTGCCAGAGCACAAAGATCGCCAGCATCAAGCCGATCTGCCAGACGCGCAGGTTGGCTTGAGTGGGTTTGATGTGCTTCCACATGATTGCGGCCCGATTCAAGCCGCCAGCTGCTGCTGGTAGCCCTTAAGAACCTCGTCGCGCAGCACCGACCAGCTCGCCTGGTGCAGTTCGACGAAACGCGGCGTGACCCGCACCTCGGCCACGTCGCGCGGGCGCTCGAGGTCGATCGTGAACTCG
>JBDTNR010000426.1:0-3521 GCA_039933655.1 Betaproteobacteria bacterium
AGTGGCAGGCGCAGACCGCCCAAGCCCTGACCTTCCCGACCGACGGGCTGCCGCCCGAGCTCGCTGGCTTTTCCCTCTGACCGGCTAGATGGCCAATGACCGTCATATCCCTGTCCTGCTCGAAGAAGCCGTGGCGGCGCTGGCGCTCAAGCCGGGTGGTGTGTACGTCGACGGGACGTTCGGTCGCGGTGGGCACGCCCGTCGCATTCTCGCGGAGCTGGGCCCGGCGGGCAGGCTCGTCGGCATTGATCGCGATCCTGCTGCGGAGATTGCCGCGGGCGTTCTCGCCGCCGAAGATCCGCGGTTCGTTTTCGCCCGCGCCTGGTTCTCCGAGTTGCCCCACGTCCTCGCCATGCTGGCACTCGAACAGGTCGACGGCGTCCTGCTCGACCTTGGCATCTCGTCCCCGCAGATCGACGACGCCGAGCGCGGCTTTTCCTTTCGCAACGATGGTCCGCTCGACATGCGGATGGACCCGGCGCGCGGCGAATCCGCCGCGCAATTCATTGCTCGCGCCACCGTGCGCGAATTGACGGAGGTACTGCGCGACTATGGTGAAGAACGGTTTGCTCAATCGATTGCAAGAGCAATTGCGGCGGCGCGCACGCGGGAACCCGTCGACCGCACGGGGCAACTCCGGCAGGTCGTGGGCGAAGCCATCGGCGCGGGCACGCGGGGTGATTGGAGTCAGGATCCGGCCACGCGTACGTTCCAGGCCCTTCGGATTTTCGTGAACCGGGAGTTGGCGGAGGTCGCACTGGCGCTGCCGGCGATCGTGCCGCTGCTGCGGGAGGGCGGGCGCCTCGCCGTCATCAGCTTCCATTCGCTCGAGGACCGCATCGTCAAGCGCTTCCTGGCGCGCGCGTCGCAGCCGTTCGCCGGCGATGCCGAGGCTGCACGGCTGCCGATCGCGACCGCGTCGCTGCCGCCGGTGCCGCTCGCGCTCGTCGGTCGCGCGATCAAGCCGGGTGTGGAGGAGATCGCCTGCAATCCGCGTTCGCGCAGCGCGATCCTGCGCATCGCCGAGCGCACCGCCGCTCCGTTGCCGGACGGCTGGCCGCGCGGCTACGTCGACCGGGAGGCGGCATGAGACATCCTGTGTCAACCCGCGGCTGTTTTGAGCAGCCGCTGGGCGCCGCGATGTTGGCTGCCGTCGTAGGGTTTCCGATCGAACCATGCGCGCCCGATCACGCGCAGCCAAGCTCGCGCGAGGATACGAATGGCGTGGGGGTGATCACAGTCGCGAGCGCGTGCCTTGGCGTAGACGTTGGCGGCCCCAGTGTTGGCGTGGCGGGAGTTGTCGGCCATGCAGGTCAAGGCAGCGCGCAGGCGGTGGTTGCAGGCCCATCGGAAGGTGACGGCTTTGCTCTTGCCGGAGGCGTAGGTGACGTGGGCCACGCCGGCTGCGGCGGCGAGATGTTCGTCGCTTTCGAAGCGTTCGCGCACGCTGCCCGGTTCCGCCAGGATTTGCGCGACGCATATCTGTCCGGCGCAGGGAAAGCTCATCAGCAGGCGCCCATCGTCCAGGGTGCCGAGGTGGTGCTCGATGCGACTGGTAAGCAGGCGGATTTGTGCGACCAAGCGGGCCAATGTGCACGCCAGGCTGAAGGCGGGTTCCCCCTTGGCCTCCATCTCCAACTCGCCGACGACGACGACGGCAGGGGCTTGATGCAGGCGGGCCAGCAGTTCGTCGGCGCTGCGCCGGAGTGCGCAGCAAAGGGTAGTCCAGTGAGCCCGCCGGGGAGGCCGATGAACGCGGGGCATGCAACCGAGTTGGTCGCGCAGGCCCTAGCATGACGCGCGTCAACCTGCTGCTGCTCGCGGTGCTGATCATCTGCGCGCTGTCGCTCGTCACGTCGCGCAACCAGTCACGGCGCTCGTTCGTCGAGCTCGAACGCGCGCAGGCGCAGGCCCGTGCGTTCGAAACCGAGTATGGTCAGCTGCAGCTCGAGCAATCGACATGGGGGATGCCGGGACGCGTCGAGAGAATCGCGCGCGAGCAACTGCGGATGCAGCTTCCGACGTCGGCGCGCGTCGAGATCGTCGCGATGCCGGGCAAGCCCGAGGGCGCGAAATGAGAGCGGCAGCGCCGGCGCTCGGCCGTACGGCGATGCGCAAGGGCGAGGCGCCCGCGCTCGTGCTGCCGCGGCTGCGTGCGCCGCTGGTCTTCGGCGCACTGGCGCTGCTGTTTGCGTCGCTGGTCGCCCGTTCCGTCTACCTGCAGTGGATCGATAACGAGTTCCTGCAGTCGCAGGGCAGCGCCCGCCATTCGCGCAATCTCGAGGTGCCCGCGCATCGCGGCCGCATCGTCGACCGCTCGGGAGAGGCACTCGCGCTATCCACGCCAGTAAAGACGCTGTGGGCGTTCCCGGACAAGTTCGAGGCCACACCGCAACAGATGGGCGAACTCGCGCGGCTGCTGGAGACGACGCCGCAGAAGATCGCCGCCCAGCTGGCCGCCAACGAGGACTTCGCGTTCATCGCGAAGCAGGTGGCGCCCGAGACGTCCGAGCGCGCGATGGCGCTGCGCATCCGCGGGCTGCACGACCAGAACGAGTACCGCCGCTACTATCCGGGCGGCGAAGTAACGGCACACATCGTCGGCTTCACCGGCGACCGCGACGCCGGCCAGGAAGGCATGGAGCTCGCGCAGCAGACCTGGCTCGCGGGCCTGCCTGGCAGCCGGCGCGTCATCATCAACCGGCGCAGCGAGGCGGTCGAGGACGTTGCGGCGATCCGCGCCCCGCAGGCCGGGCGCGACCTCGCACTGTCGATCGACACGCGGCTCCAGTACCTGGCGTTCCGCGAGCTGAAGGCGGCGATCGATCTGAACAAGGCCAAGGCGGGCGGGATCGTCATCCTCGACGTGAAGACGGGCGAGATCCTGGCGCTCGCCAATTGGCCGACGTACAACCCGAACCGCCGCGACAAGGTGGCGCGCGACCGGATGCGCAACCGCGCGCTGACCGACGTGTTCGAGCCGGGATCCACGCTCAAGCCGTTCACGATCGCCGCCGCGCTCGACGCGGGCAGGATCCGTCCGGAAACGGTCATCCAGACGGCGCCCGGCTCGATGACGATCGGCTCGGCGACGATTCACGACGCACACGCGGAAGGCGCGCTCACCGTCGAGCAGGTGATCCAGAAATCTTCGAACGTCGGTGCCGCGAAGATCGCACTCGGCCTGCCGTCGGAAACCATGTGGGCGATGTTCACCGACGCAGGCTTCGGCACGCCACCGAAGACGGGCTATCCGGGCGAGGTTGGCGGGCGGCTGCGGCCCGCGAAGTCGTGGCGGCCGATCGAGCAGGCGACGATGGCGTACGGCCACGGCATTTCGGTCAACCTGGTGCAGCTCGCCCGCGCCTACATGATGTTCGCCTCCGACGGCGAAGTGCGGCCGGCCACGCTGTTCCGCACCGACGGACATGTCGCCGGGCGGCAGGTGATCAAGCCGGAAACGGCATTGGCGGTGCGGCGGATGCTCGAACTCGCGACGCAGCCCGGCGGCACCGCGCCGC
>JBDTNR010000427.1:0-3490 GCA_039933655.1 Betaproteobacteria bacterium
GCCCTCACGGTGGCCGCCACCGAGGCAAGGCTCGCCACCCAGGTCGCGACGCTGCTGCGCGGCGATACGCTGCGCGCGTACGAATCCGACGACATCGCCGGCGTCGAAGTGGGTGGGGCGATCAAGAACGTGCTGGCGATCGCCGCCGGCGCGAGCGATGGACTGGGGTTCGGCCACAACGCGCGCGCCGCGCTCATCACCAGGGGACTCGCGGAGACCGGGCGGCTGTCGACGGCGCTCGGCGGACAGCGCGCGACGCTGATGGGCTTGGCCGGCTTGGGCGACCTCGTGCTGACCTGCACGGGCAACCTTTCGCGCAACCGCCGCGTCGGGCTGGCGCTGGCCGAGGGCCACGCGTTGGCGGACATCCTGGCGGACCTCGGCCACGTCGCGGAAGGCGTGAGTGCGGCGCGGGCGGCGCGCGCGCTCGCCGTCCACCATGGCATCGAGATGCCGATCTGCGAGGCGGTCGACCGCGTGCTGTACGAAGGGTTGTCGCCGCGCGACGCAGTGCTGGGGTTGCTGCGGCGCGAACCGCGGGCCGAGGGGCAGTAAAGGACCGGACGCAAGGGGTTGGACCGCGAGTGGCGAAACGCGTGGCGTGGCGCAATTGGCGTTGCGCCCCGCCGTTCGAGATCGGGATGTGGCCGCAGCGACGAGTGGGTCCGATGCTAGGCGATCGGCAGCGCGAAAGACTGCTGGCGCCACGCCTCGTAGACGGTCACGGCGACCGCATTCGACAAGTTCAAGCTGCGCACGCCCGGCCGCATCGGAATGGCGAGTCGCGCGGGCGTCGCGAACTCGGCGAGCACCGCTTCCGGCAAACCCGCGGTTTCGCAGCCGAACACGAACACATCACCCGGCATGAAGCTCGCGTCGTACAGCGAATGGGCGGTCTTGGTGGTCAGCGCGAACCAGTGGCGCGCGCGGTCGCGGCCGAGCGCCGCCTTGCAGGCGGTCCAGTCGCCATGGACGCGGACCCGCGCGTACTCGTGATAGTCGAGTCCCGCGCGTCTCAAATCGCGATCGTCCATGCGGAACCCGAGCGGCTCGACCAGATGCAGTTCGGTTGCGGTATTGGCCGTCAGCCGGATCACGTTGCCGGTATTGGGGGGGATTTCCGGGGCCACGAGAACGACGGCGAACATCGATGCGGACCTTCCACGAGCGACTAGGACGGCGGAAGTGTACGCGCGGCGACCCATGCCTCGACCGCGGTGGCGCCGCCCCGCAACGCGGCATCGGCCGCGGAGGCGAGCGTGGCGCCGGTCGTCATCACGTCGTCGACGATGGCGATTCGCCGCCCGGCGACCGCGGGCAGCGCGGCGAAAGCACCGCGGACGTTGCGGCGGCGCGCAGTCCACGGCAGCGCGGTCTGCGGCGTCGTTTCGCGGATGCGGACGAGGCCGTACGCGAGCGGCACGTCGAGTCGCTGCGCGAGGCGCCGGGCGATTTCCTGTGCCTGGTTGAATCCGCGTTCGCGCTGTCGTGCCGGCGCGAGCGGCAGCGCAATGACGAGATCGGGCACTGCGGAGGCCGTGCGGGCGAGGGCATCGGCAAAGCAATCGGCATAGGCCATGGCGCCGCGATATTTCATCGCCTGCAACAGTCGGTCGACCGGATACGCGTAGCTGTACGCCGCATGCGTGACCGCGAACGGCGGCGGTCGTCGCGTGCAGCGTCCGCAGACGACGCCCGCAGGGGTCGGCAACGCGCAGCGCGGGCACGCGGGACCGAGGCGCGGCAACGCGGCATCGCACTTCGGGCAGATCAGCGCATCGGCGGACGCCGCGGCGCACAGCGCGCAATGCTGCGGCAGCAGGGCGCCTAGCCGCGAGCGCCAGCGCGCCGACTTGTCAAATATTGCGGCAAAACGATTTGACATCTTCGGCGGGCTCAAAGACACTTCACGCAGTTTCGAATTGTCCCCATCCTGCGCGCGGCGTTCCCGCCGCGCCATCGAACGAATGAATGAGCACCCGTTGAATTCCACTGTCCCGATCACCGTTCATCCGCGCGATGGCGCGCCGCCGACCCCGAGGAGCGAACCGGGGTGGTCGGTGGCGGCGGTGGCCGAACTCTTCGCGCGCCCGTTCGCCGACCTGATGTTCGAGGCGCAGCAGGTGCACCGTGCGCATCACGCGGCCAACGCCGTGCAGCTGTCGACGCTAATTTCGATCAAGACGGGTGGCTGCCCGGAAGATTGCGGCTACTGCCCGCAGGCGGCCCGCTATCACACGGGTGTCGCCAACGACGCGATGCTCGATCTCGACGCCGTGGTCGCCGCGGCGCGCGCCGCGAAGGAGGCGGGCGCCTCGCGCTTTTGCATGGGCGCCGCGTGGCGGGGCCCGAAGCAGCGCGACTTGGAACCGGTGCTCGCGATGGTGCGCGAGGTGAAGGCGCTGGGCATGGAAACCTGCGCGACGCTCGGCATGCTGAAGGATGGCCAGGCCGGACAGTTGCGCGACGCCGGCCTCGACTACTACAACCACAACCTCGACACGGCCCCCGATTTCTATGGCGAGATCGTGTCGACCCGCGACTACCAAGACCGCTTGCAGACACTCGACCGCGTCCGCGATGCCGGCATGCACGTGTGTTGCGGGGGCATCGTCGGCATGGGTGAGACGCGCGCGCAGCGTGCGGGGCTGGTCGCGCAGCTCGCCAATCTCGATCCTTATCCGGAATCGGTGCCGATCAATCACCTGGTCCAGGTGGAAGGCACGCCGCTGCACGATGCGCTGCGTGGTGAGGCAGCGCTCGACCCGCTCGAGTTTGTGCGGACCGTCGCCGTCGCGCGCATCACGATGCCCAAGGCGATGGTGCGGCTTTCGGCCGGCCGGCGCGAAATGGGCGAGGCGGTGCAGGCGCTGTGCTTCCTCGCCGGCGCCAACTCGATCTTCTACGGCGACCGGCTGCTCACGACCGGCAACCCCGATGTAGACGCCGATCGCGCGCTTTTTGCCAAGCTGGGACTGTCGCCGCTGCTGTCCGAGGCGTGACGAGCGCCGCGCATCGCATCGGCGAACTCGAGCAGGCGCTGCTCGGGCGCCGCGCGGCCGGACTCGCGCGGTCGCGCCGCATGCTCGCCACCGCGCAGGGACCGCGCGTTGTCGCGGACGGGCAGCCGCTGCTCGCTTTCGCCAGCAATGACTACCTTGGCTTGGCCAGCGATCCCGTCGTCGTTGCCGCGGCGCGCGACGGTGCGCTGCGATGGGGCGTGGGGTCGGGCGCGTCGCATCTGGTCTGCGGCCATCTGGCGCCGCACGAGGCGCTCGAGCGGGAGCTCGCAGCGTTCATCGCGCCTTGCGCCGGCGCGCGGGCGTTGACCTTCTCCTCCGGATATCTCGCGAACCTCGCGATCGTCACCGCGCTCAGCGGCCGCGGCGACGCGGTGTTCGCCGATCGGCTCAATCACGCGTGCCTGAACGATGGCGCGCTCTTGTCGCGCGCGCAACACACCCGCTACGCGCACGCCGATGCGGACGCG
>JBDTNR010000428.1:0-3490 GCA_039933655.1 Betaproteobacteria bacterium
AGCCGCGCGATGTTGTGGTAACCCTTCGTCGTGCCGCTCTCGGTACGCGTGGCGGCGCCGAGCTGGATCGTGCGGTTCGTGCTGAAGTCGAGCGAACCCAGACTGATGGTCGCGCCCAGGTACCACGGGCCCTCGCCATAGCCACCGTAGGCCGTCAGCATCGGCTCGCGGAGCTTGAAGTCGCCGGCGTTGTTGCCGAAGTCGCCTTTGTACTCGGTGTAGGCGAACTGGACGCCCGCGAGCATCTTGTCCGAGAGCCGCATGTCGCCGCCGACGGCGATCGTGTTCAAGTCGCCGTTGCCGGACAGGCTGGCGCCGAAGATGTCGGCGTTCGCGTAGTCGTACGCGGCCCACGTCTGCAGCTTGCCGGGCGTCCCGGGCGCGTTGATCGCCGACATCATCCTGCCGTCGAGCGTGCGCCAGTTCGCGCGCTCGACGTCGTTCGGCGCCTCGCCGAGCGCCGCCATCTGCTGCGGTCCGGTGATCATCGAGATCATCGCCTGCGCCAGCACGAGATTCGTGCCGGTGGTGCCGTGCTTGCCGTCGGCGAACACGTAGTTGAGGTTTGCGTTCGGCGCGACCAGCGTCGACGGCGTGCAATTGAGTGCGCTCGACGTCGTGCATGCCACGCCGGTGGTGTTGACGAAACCATAGAGCGCCGGATTGGCGGCGATCTCGTTCAGCAACGCAAAGGTGTTGAACTGGATCACCTGCAGGTTGCCCTGGCCGACCGCCGCGTTGAGCGTCGAATTGAAGAGTGACGAAAGCTGCGTGAACCCCGCCGCAGCCGCGGGTCCGGCCGCCGTCGCCGCCGGAGACTTGCCAAGGTCCGGCAGGGTTTGCAGGATGATGTACTGCGCGCCGCCAGCCCTCAACTTGCCCGCTTGCGTCGCGAGGTCGAGCGCGGCCTGGGTGACGTTTGCCTGCATCTGCGCCTGCGTGATCTGGCCGGTGGCGAACAGCGTGAACTGGTTGAAGAGATCGTTCCCGCCGCCGTTGATCTGGTACAACGCGTTCGGATCGAGCGGACCCTTGCTCAGGAGAAGGTTGACCTGGGCCGCGACCGAGAGGTCGGGCGTACCTGGAGGCAGGCCACCCTGCGGAGCGTTGATCAGCGCGCCGCCTTGAGCGTAGTCATTGCCGCCGGCGAACGAGGGCGCCGACGTGATGCCCCAGTTCTGGCTGACGTACATCGGGGCGACGAGTCCCGGATTGGTCGTGAAACGCGCGCCGTACTGGCCGGCATCGTTCAAACTGTCGCCGAATGTGTAAGCGTTTGTAAACTGCGCGGACGCAGTTCCGGCGGAAAGGGCGAGCGCAAGCGCGCCGGCCACGAGCGTCGGACGAAATTTCCGCATGTTGTTTCTCCTCGTTGTGGTGATGTGCGATGCCTGCACGGGCCCGTTGAAGTGACCCGGTTGCGACCGAAGATTCTAATGCAGAACGGCCGGGAGCGCCCGCAGAGGTGCGTCAACGAACAGGATGGCGGCCACGTTGTCTATGCGATTGTCAGGAAACGACACCATGAACGGAGCGAAAATGACCATGCAGCGCCGCGCAACCCTCCCGGCACGCACCCGACCCGGCGGCTTTCTTGCGCGCTGGGCCGTGTTGACGCTCTGTGCAATGGCGGCGGTGGCCATCAATGCCACCACGGCGCGTGCCCAGGACGACCTTCCCGGCCGGGTGGGAAGGGTGGCCGACGTCGGGGGAGAAATGTTCCTCGCCCCGCAAGACCAACCCGAGCAGTGGGCGCCGATCGGCCTCAACTATCCCGTGACGAGCGGCGACAACCTGTGGGTCGGCAATGAGGGCCGCGCGGAAGTCGACTTCGGCGGCGGCCAGTTCCGGATGGCGGGCAACACCAGCGTCCACGTGTCGCGACTGGACGATCGCCAGTTCGCGCTGTTCGTCGCCCAGGGCAGCGTCCAGGTGCGCGTGCGGGTGCTCGACCCGGGCGAGACGGCGCGCATCGACACGCCGAACGCGCAGGTGGTGCTGCTGCGTCCAGGTTCGTATCGGATCGACGTCAGCGAAGACCGCAGCCAATCGCAGGTCGTCGTGCGCGAAGGCGAGGTCAACGTGCTGACGCTCGCTTCCGTGCAGCAGGTGCTGCCGGGGCAGACGGCGAGCGTCGACGGCGCGGACCCGCAATTCGCCACCGTGCGTAACGGTTACCGTAACGACGACTTCGATCTTTGGGCGGGGAGCCGTGACCGCCGCTACGAGCGTGGACGGTCGGCGAACTACGTTTCACCGCAGATGGTCGGCGCCGCCGAACTTGACGAATACGGCACGTGGACGCAGATGCCGGAATACGGCGCCGTCTGGTATCCGTCCGCCGTCGCGCCCGACTGGGCGCCCTATCGCAATGGCTATTGGGCCGAAGTGGGCGCCTGGGGTCCGACCTGGGTTGACGCCGCGCCTTGGGGCTATGCGCCGTTCCACTACGGACGGTGGGCCTACATCGGCGGTCGCTGGGGCTGGTGTCCGGGCGCCTACGTGGCGCGGCCGTTGTGGGCGCCGGCGCTGGTCGGCTGGGCAGGCGGCCCGGGCTGGGGCCTGTCCGTGTCTCTGGGCGCCCCGGTCTACGGTTGGGTTCCGCTTGGCTGGGGCGAGCCGTTCCGGCCGTGGTGGAACCGCTGCTCGCACGGCTGCTGGGATCGCTACAACCGCCCGTACAACGTGAACACCGCCACCGTGCGGCCGAACAGCCCGCCGCCGTCGCGCTATGTCAACTGGAACGCGCCGGGCGGGATCTCCGCCGTGCGCGGGGTATCGCTGACTGATCGCCGTCCGGTGCAGGGCAATCTGGTGGACGTGCCGCGCGGCATCGCCAGCAGCGCGCCGGTGCTGGCCGGCGCGCCGATGGTTCGCTCGGAGCCTGGCCGCATTCCGACCCGCCGCGCCGGCGACGGAACGCCGCCGCCCGCGTCGACGTTCTATCCTACCCTGGCCCGGCCCTCGATGGCGCCCGGCGGCGTCGGGGCCTTGCCGCGGTCGACGCCGTCGGCGGCAACACCGGGCGCGCCGCTGACGCGATCGGCAACGCCTTCGCCGTCCTCGGTCAGCCCTTTGGCGCCGGGCATGCCGCTGCCGCGATCGGGCACGCCGCCGCCGACATCGACGGCGCCGCTCGTCCGGCAAGCGCCATCGACCGTGGCGCCGAGTTCCGGTGCGTACGGTGGGGGCACGACCAGCGCCCCGCCGACGCGGCCGTTGGCGCAGCAGGGCACGACGTCGCCGCCACCGGCCGTCCCCGGCGCGGCGCCCACGACGCGGAGCGAGCCCCGGGCGGCTCCGCGCCCGGGCATGGCGTCGCCGATGCCGGCGCAGCCGCAGCAGGCGTACGTGCCGCCGTCGTCGTCCGGCATGCAGCGTCCGTCGACGCGACCGCAACCTTCGCCGGTGCCGATGGCCGTCGCGCCCACGCCGATGCCCTCCGCGCCGATCGTGCGTTCCGCGCCGCAATCGCAGGCGCCGGTGGTGC
>JBDTNR010000429.1:0-3485 GCA_039933655.1 Betaproteobacteria bacterium
AGGTGGCCGCCGAACGTCGTCCGCGTGCCGAACTTCTGCTCGTACTTCGTCACGTACTCGGCCGACGTCTTCTTGGCCGCGTTGCTGTCCGGCAGTTGCTCATACACGAGCATCGGTCCCACCGGCAGCACCGTGCCGTTGCCGTCCTTGCCGACGACGCGCAGGAAGTCGGGGTTGCCGACGCCGTGCGTCTGGAAAATCTTGCCCTTGTAGCCGCGCGCGACAAGTTCCTTCTGCGGCGTGGCGCCGGGCGTGCCGGCGGCGCCGATCAGGATCGCGTCGGGATTGGCGGCCATCAGCTTCAGCACCTGGCCCGTGACCGACGGGTCGTTGCGGTTGTACTTCTCTTCCGCCACGATCTTCAGTCCGGCCGTCTGCGCCGACCGCTTCATCTCGGCCAGCCAGCCGTCGCCGTACGCATCGGCGAATCCGATATAGCCCATCGTCTTGGCGCCGGCGGCCTTCATGGCGATCGCCACTGCGTCGGCCATCAACGCGTCGTTCTGCGGCGTCTTGAAAATCCACTTGGTCTTGGGATCCGAGGGATTGATGATCTGCGCCGATGCCGCGAGCGAGATCATCGGCGTGCCGGTGTCCGCCGCCACTTCGCGCATCGCCAGCGAATTGGGCGTCGTCGACGAGCCGATGATCACGTCCACCTTGTCCTCGGTGACGAGCTTCCGGGTGTTGGTGACGGCCTTCGTCGTGTCCGACGCGTCGTCCAGCACGATCCAGTTGATCTTCTCGCCGCCGATGGACGTCGGCAGCAGTTCGATCGTGTTCTTCTGCGGAATGCCCAGCGAGGCGGCGGGTCCCGTCGCGGACACCGTCACCCCGATGGTGACGTCGGCAACGGCGGGGACGGCCAGCGCAAGGGTGACCGCCGCGGACAGCGCGGACAGGGTTCTGACGAATTTCATGTGCTTCCTCCGGATGACGTGGCTTCAAAGGCGAACGCTTTCCGCGTCGGGGCTTTTTAAGGGCGCGCACCCCGTCGGCGACAAGAAGCTGATTCTGTCAAAGGCGCCGAGGCGGGTCAATGACGCCGCCGGCACTCGATTTCCGGTTCGGCCGCTTATTTCGCGCAGAACGCGACGCCCTCCCCGGTCCAGCCGGCCGCGCGCAGCGCCGCATAGGTGGCGCCGTCGGCCGTGAAGCGATGATTGACCTGGGGGAGCGTCGGCGGATTGTTGTACAGGCGATAGACCGGCCGCGTCGGCGGCGGACAGGCTCCCGCGGTCGGCAGGCGCATCCGGAAGCCGATCGCCTCGAACATCCACAAAGGACTGGCGCGGAGCGACGCGCATTCGGAGGCGAACCCCGTGTAGAAGTGCGTGTTGGGACCGACGCCGGGCACACCGAACAGGCGGCAGACGTCGACGGCATCGGCGTCGTCCCCGTGCCACACCTGAAAGGCGAAGCCCGTGCGCTTCCACGCGCCCGCGAGCGCGCCGGCGTCGAGCGCGGCCGCCTCCTCCGGAAACGCCGTCAGGAAGTAGTGGTCCAGCGTGGCGTTGTGGTACTCGATTGCCAGCGGCGCCGCGGGATCGGCCGTCAGCCGGTGGATTTGGTTATCCCGCAGGTCCGACCAGTAGATCTCGCCGTCGCCGTCTTCGCCGATCGTGCCGATCTGGTGACCGGTCGCCAGGACCAGCTCGGTCCGCCAGCGGCCCTCGCCGTCACGTGCCGCCGCCATCAGCGAACCGGAGCAGAAATCGCCAAAGAGATAGCGTCCGTAAAGCACCGGGACGCGGCGCCCGCGATAGACGACGCCGCCCGTCACCGAGCACCCCTGCGTGTGATCGTACGTGATGATCGGCGTCACATAGCTGCTCGACGGACATGGCTCGCCGGCGGACAGGCCGGTACAGCGGGTACCTTCCATCACTCGCCAGCCGAAGTTCTCGCCGGAGCCCTTCAGTCGCGGAAGGAAGTTGATCTCTTCCTGCGCATCCTGCCCGACATCACCGATATAGAGGTCGGCTGCGACGCGGTCGAAGCTGAACCGCCACGGATTGCGCAGTCCGGTCGCCCAGATTTCGGGACGGCCGAGACCCGTGACCGCGAACATGTTGCCGGGCGGATTCGCGTACGGCGCGGCGCCGTCGACGTCGATGCGCAGCATCTTGCCCAGCAACTGCTGCGGATCCTGCGCGCGATTGCCCGGATCGTTGCCGCTGCCGCCGTCGCCCATGCCGATGTAGAGGTAGCCGTCCGGCCCGAAGCGCAGTGCGCCGCCGTTGTGGTTGTCGTAGGGTTGCGCGATCGTCAGCAGCTCGACGCGCGACGCCGGGTCGGCGCGGTCGCGGTCGGTCGCGCTGACGCGGAACGACGCGATCACGGTGGCGCCGTCGCCGGCGCGCGTGTAGTTGACGAACAGGCGGCCGTCGGTGGCATAGCGCGGGTGAAACGCGAGGCCCAGGAGTCCGCGCTCGCCGCCCGCGGCGACCAGCGGACGGATGTCGAGGAATGGCGTTCCCGTCAGCGCGCCGTCGCGGAGGATGCGGATGCGCCCCGATTGCTCCGCGATGTAGAGTTGGGCGGAGCCGTCGCCCGCGTGGACGATGTCCACCGGCGACGTCGCACCCGCGACGACGAACTCGGACCGTACGGGCAGCGCCGCCATGCTCGCGCATGCGGCAAGCGCCGCGGCGCCAACCAGCACCGTGCGCAGGAGTGCGGGCAATCTAGCGCTTGAGCAGATCGCGGATCTCGCGCAGCAACACCACGTCTTCGGGTGTGGCGGCGGCGGGAGCGGGCGTGGTGTCCAGCCTGGCCTTGATCGACGACGCCTTCTTCACCATCCAGAAGATCACGAAGGCAAGAATGACGAAGTTGATGACGATGGTGATGAAGTTGCCGTAGGCAAGCAGCGGCACGCCCGCTTTCGTGAGCGCCTCGTAGGTCATCGGGCCGTTGTAGCCCGCCGACGGCGAGCTCAGCATGATGTAGTAATTGGAAAAATCGAGGCCGCCGAAAATCCTGCCGACGATCGGCATGATGATGTCCTTGACCAGCGAATCGACGATCTTGCCGAATGCCGTGCCGATGATCACCGCCACCGCCAGATCGATGACGTTGCCCTTGACGGCGAAATCGCGGAACTCGCTTAGCATTGACATGTGTATTTTCCTTTGTTCAACCGCGGCGGTCAGACCGCAGCTTCGCCGGACTCGCCGGTGCGGATCCGGATCACCTGCTCGACCGACGTGACGAAAATCTTGCCGTCGCCGATCTTGCCGGTCCGAGCCGCCTTGACGATGGACTCGATGGCGCGCTCGACCATCGCGTCGGCGATGACGACCTCGACCTTCACCTTGGGCAGGAAGTCCACGACGTACTCGGCGCCACGGTAAAGCTCGGTGTGCCCCTTCTGCCGACCGAATCCCTTGACTTCGGTCACCGTGAGCCCGGTCACGCCGAGTTCGGACAGTGCCTCGCGGACCTCGTCGAGCTTGAAGGGCTTGACGATCGCTTCGATTTTC
>JBDTNR010000430.1:0-3483 GCA_039933655.1 Betaproteobacteria bacterium
ACAAGACCGAGAAGATCAACCCGCTCGGCGGCTGCCTGCCGATCGTGGTGCAGATTCCGGTGTTCATCGCGCTCTACTGGGTGCTGCTCTCCGCGGTCGAGCTGCGGCACGCGCCGTGGATCCTGTGGATTCACGATCTGTCGGCGCCGGACCCGTATTTCGTGCTGCCGGTGATCTACGCGATCACCGCGTATCTGCAAGTGAAGTTGTCGCCCACGCCGATCAGCGATCCGGTGCAGGCGAAGGTGATGCAGATCATGCCGATCGCGTTCTCGGTGCTGTTCATCTTCTTCCCGGCGGGCCTCGTGCTGTACTGGCTCGTCAACAACATCCTGCAGATCGCGCAGCAATGGCAGATGAACCGGATGCTGGAGAAGGAAGCGGCGCTGAAGGCCGCAACGCGACGGTAACGGGCGCGAATTGCGTGACCCGCAGGCGCTACGCACCCCGCGGCGCAATTCGCGCTCGGGGTCGTAAATGAAACAGGGAGCACACAACGCTCCCTGTTTCATTTGCCGACTGCAGTCAGCACGAAAATCTTCGAGCGGCCGGGCGACTTTCGTGTAGCAAATGCTACGCAGCGCGCCGACCGCCTTCGATCGGCGACGTGCAATGAGGGTCTGACTTCACTTTAAGCCTGACCGGCGCGCACGCCTGATCGCCACGCCGATCAGCGCCAGCGCCGCCAGCGCGAAGCCCACCTGCGCGATGAAGATCGCGCCGTAGGCGTCGTCGGCGTCCATGCCGGCAGTCCGCGCGACGGCATAGACGAGTTGCAGCAACTCGAGGCCGAACTCGGTGCCGAGCATGATCGCGAGCGATGGCAGCAACGCCAGCAGCGGGTGCCGCGCGGCGGCGCGGACGACCGCCAGGCAGACGAGCAGCGTGAGGCCGGCGGCGCCGAAGCCTTCGATGGCGGGCGTCCACAGGTAGTAGAGCGGATGCGCGATCCACGGATAGAGCGCGATCGCCGCGAGCCCGGCGACGGCGATCGTCGCGAAGCCCACCAGCAGCGACGTCTGCGCGCCCGGCCGGCGATGCACGAGCATGCCGGCGGCCAGCGTGCCCAGGATCTGCGCGGCGGCGGCGAGGGTGGAGCGGTCGGCGATGAACGCCTGCGAGAACTGCCGTTGCCCAAGGAAGGCGGTGTCGAAGAAACCCGTCGTCGGCATTTCGATGACGAAAAGCGCCAGCAGCAGCCCGCCGGAGGGGCCGGTCAGCGACGGCGGAAACGGATAGCGACGCACTTCGCGCGCGAGCCAGCCGCCCATGGCCGCGAACGCGGTGAGCGCGGCCCACGTCGCGGGCTTCGCGTATCCCGCGACCGAGCCGAACGTCGTCCAGACCTCGAAGCCGATCACCGCGGCGACGAATGCGAGCAGCATGCGCGCGGGCAGTGCGCTGACGTCTGTTCCCGCAGCGCGCACGGCGGGCAGCGCGAACCCGAGCGCCGCCAGCAGTGCCAGCAGGACGAGCGGCAGCGTCGAGAACGCGAGGAAGTAGTAGCCGAGGCCGAGCACCGGCAGCAGGTACTTGATCATCTGCGGCGCGACGAGGAAGCCGGCGGGCGCCGCACCCGTCCATAACGCGGTGAGCGACGTCCGTGACGGCAGCAACGCGACGAGCGCCTGCGACGTGGGCGCGAGCAGCGCCAGCGCGCCGGCGCCAACGGCGAAGCAGGCGAAGGCGGCCAGTTCGCGCGTCGCCGGCCCCGGCCATGCGAGGTCGACGAGCGCGAACGTCGCGAACGCGGCCGTCGCGACGACGCAGGCCGTGATCGCGAGCGAACGCGCCGTCGTCCGCTGCAGCAGCAGTGGGCACGCGGCCAGCGCCACCACCATGCCGGCGATGATCGATTCGAGCAGCACCGCCACGTGCTCGGTCGCGATGCCGAGAAAGACGGCGAACTGCGCTTCGCTGACCAGCACCGAGCTGCTGATGACCGCCTTCAATCCATTGCCGAGCAGCGCGATGCCGGCCAGTGCCACGAAGGCGAAAGCGCCGGGGGCTGGTGCGACGCGCGCGGCGGCCGCGGATTCGGGGAGGGTGCGCGCGGGCATAGCGGGTGTGGGGGACGCGATGGGCACGCCCGCATTATTGCCCACCGCGCGCGGCCGATCCGCCCGTTGTCGCTGCCGACCGCTTGCAGCACGCCGACATTTGGCATGATGGCGACCTCGGGTCCGCTTTCGGCCCCTCGCCGGGAAGAAACCGTGAGAACTGCCGTGATCATCATCGCCTGTGCCGGCGCGCTGTCCGCCACCGCGCGCGCCGAGGACGTCGGCTGCACGTCGACGACGTTCCGCATCTTCGGCGCCAACGACAAGGTGTGCGTGCAGGCGTTCGACGATCCGGACGTCGCGGGTGTCGCGTGCTACGTGAGCCAGGCGCGAACGGGCGGCGTTGCGGGCTCGCTCGGCGTGGCCGAGGATCCGTCGCGCTTTGCCGTGTCGTGCCGCCAGACGGGCCCCATCGCGCTGCCCGCCAGGCTGCCGAAAGAGGCGAACGTGTTCAACGACAGCACGTCGCTGGTCTGGAAGAACACCAAGGTCATCCGGATGTTCGACGCCAAGCGCAACACGCTCGTCTACGTCGCGATCAGCCGCAAGTTGATCGACGGTTCACCGATGAATTCGGTGTCGGCGGTGCCCGTCGCCCGGTGGGAAGCCGCGCCGCGGTAAGCTTGTTGCAATGCGCCGACCCGTTGCTTCCCCGGACGCATGCGCTTGGTCCCTCGGTCGTTCCCGCGAACGCGGGCACCCGGTGACGTCGACGCGCCGTGCAAAGTCCCAGCCAAAGTCGCGGGGTCGCCGCATCCGCGGTGACGACGGCAGGGGGAGCGGCCGCTGCTGAACGGGATTGCGGAAGGCTCATTGTCGAATGACCCCTAGTTCCATGCGCGTCACCGCCACCGCACCCGCGGCCGACACCATCGCCGCCATTGCCACGCCACCCGGCCGCGGCGGCATCGGCGTCGTCCGCGTATCGGGTGCGGAACTCGCGCCGCTGATCGAAGGCGTGGCCGGCCGCGTGCCGCCGCCGCGCGTCGCGACGGTCGCGACGTTCCGCGATGGCCACCTGGCCGCGCTCGACCACGGCCTGGTGCTGTTCTTCCCGGCGCCGCAGTCCTACACCGGCGAGAGCGTCGTCGAGTTCCACGGCCATGGCGGCCCTTCGGTGCTGCGCCTCGTGCTCGCGCGCTGCGTCGAACTCGGCGCGCGGCTCGCCGCGCCCGGCGAATTCACGAAGCGCGCCTTCCTGAACGGCAAGCTCGACCTCGCGCAGGCCGAGAGCGTGGCCGACCTGATCGACGCGGCGACCGCCACGGCGGCGCGTGCGGCGGCGCGCAGTCTCGACGGCGAATTCTCGCGCGAGGTTCACGCGCTGGTCGCCGCCCTCACCGATCTGCGGATGTACACGGAGGCCACGCTCGACTTTCCGGAGGAGGACATCGAATTCCTGCGCGCCGGCGACGTCGAGCGC
>JBDTNR010000431.1:0-3475 GCA_039933655.1 Betaproteobacteria bacterium
CGCTGTGGATGTTCCTGCGCATGGCGTTCAACGCGATCGACGGCATGCTCGCGCGGGAATTCGCGCAGAAGAGCCGGCTCGGCGCGTACCTGAACGAGCTGACCGACGTGATTTCCGATTCGGTGCTGTACCTGCCGTTCGCGCTGGTCGCGCCGTTCTCGCCCCTGTGGACGGGCCTCGTCATCGTGCTCGCGGTGATCTCGGAGTTCGCGGGGGTGCTGGGCCCGATGGTGGGCGCGACGCGCCGCTACGACGGCCCGATGGGCAAGAGCGACCGCGCATTCGTCTTCGGCGCACTGGGCCTCGCTATCGGCGTCAGTCCGGCGTTGCCGGATTGGACTGCGTACGTGATGCCGCTCCTCGCCGTCGCGCTGGCGGCGACGATCGTCAATCGCGTGCGGCGCGGCCTTGCCGAGGGTGGCGAACCATGAACGACATGGCGTCGATGGTCGCCGCGCAGCGTCCGGTCCACGAGCGGACGTTCCGCACGCACGATGGCGTCGACCTTTTCTACCGCCACTGGCCGGCCACCGACGGTCCGGCGCGGGGCGCGATCGTGCTGTTCCACCGCGGGCACGAGCACTCCGGGCGCATGGCGCACCTGGTCGACGAACTCGGGCTCTCCGAGTTCGATTTTTTCGCGTGGGACGCGCGCGGCCACGGCCGCTCGCCGGGGGTGCGTGGCGATTCGCCGTCGATCACCGCGTCCGTCCGCGACGTACAAACGTTCGTCGACCACATCGCGACGGCGCACGACATCGAACCCGAGGATGTCGGCATCGTCGCGCAGAGCGTCGGCGCCGTTCTCGTCGCCGCATGGGTGCACGACTACGCGCCGCGCATCCGCGGCATGGTGCTCGCCTCGCCCGCCTTCAAGGTCAAGCTGTACGTGCCGTTCGCGCGCGCAGGGCTCGCCGCCATGCGCAAGCTGCGCGGCAATTTCTTCGTCACGAGCTATGTGAAGGCGAAGTTCCTGACGCGCGATCCGGCACGCATCGCGAGCTACGATTCCGATCCGCTGATCGCGCGGGCGATTTCCGTCAACGTGCTGCTGGGGCTCTACGACGTCGCCGACCGCGTCGTCGCCGATGCGCAGGCGATCGTGGTGCCGACGCAACTGCTGATCTCCGGCGCCGACTGGGTCGTCCACCACGCTCCGCAACATGCGTTCTTCGACCGGCTCGGCGCCACGGTCAAGGAGCGCCATGTGCTGCACGGCTTCTACCATGACACGCTGGGCGAGCGCGATCGCGCGATAGCCGTCGCGCGCATGCGCGAGTTCCTGCTGCGCCGATTCGCCGCGCCCGTCGCGCGTGCCGACCTGCTCGACGCCGATCGCGCCGGCTTCACGCGCGAGGAGGCCGACGCCCTCGCCGCCCCGCTGCCCGCCTTGTCGCCGCGCGGTCTCTACTGGTCGTCGACGCGCGCGAGCCTGCGCTTCGGCGGCATGCTGTCCGACGGCGTACGCCTCGGTCATGACACGGGATTCGATTCGGGCAGCACGCTCGACTACGTGTATCGCAATCAGCCGTCCGGGACGTCGCCGCTCGGGCGGACCATCGATCGCACGTATCTCGCGTCGATCGGCTGGCGCGGCATCCGGCAACGCAAGCGGCACGTTGAGGAGTTGCTGCGGATCGCGATCGGTGATCGACGTGCGGCCGGCGCGCCCGTGCATGTCGTCGATGTCGCCGCCGGTCACGGCCGCTGCGTGCTCGATGCCGTCGCCGCGAATGCGGACAAGCCCGATTCGATCCTGCTGCGCGATTTCAGCGCGCCGAACGTCGAGCACGGCCGGGCGCTCATCCGCGACCGCGGTCTCGAGGCCATCGCGACGTTCGTGCAAGGCGACGCCTTCGACCGCGCGAGCTTCGCCGCCATCGAACCGCGGCCGACGATCGGCATCGTGTCGGGTCTCTACGAACTGTTCCCGGACAACAGCGACGTGCGCGCGTCGCTGGCCGGACTCGCCGCTGCGATTGCCGCAGGCGGCCTCCTCGTCTACACCGGCCAGCCGTGGCATCCGCAGCTCGAACTTATCGCCCGCGCGTTGACGAGTCACCGCGGCGGGCAGGCGTGGGTGATGCGGCGGCGCACGCAGGCCGAGATGGACGCGCTCGTCGAAGCCGCCGGTTTTCGAAAGATTGGACAGCGCATCGACGAGTGGGGCATCTTCACTGTCTGCCTCGCGCGTCGGCTGGGGTCGGATACGACTCTCCCCGGCGACTCCGAAGAGTGGCGCAATGCCGAAGAAAAGCGTGACTGACCCCGCCTCGCGGTGGCGCGATGCCGACGAAAGTCGAGTCTGACCCTGTTTTGTAAACCCGCGATGAATCCCGAGCCCGGCCATCCGTGGCGGCGCGCGCTCGCGTGGCTCTTGTTCCTCGCGCCCTTTTTCTTCGTCACGTACGGCTTTGCCAACTGGACCGCCGCGCAGCACGTGCACGTCCCGTCGCTGGCGTTCGCGTGGGAGCGCAGCATTCCGTTCTGGGCGTGGACGATCGTCCCGTACTGGTCGATCGATGCGCTGTACGGCCTGTCGCTGCTGGTCTGCGTCACGCGCGGCGAACTCGACGCCCACGCGAAGCGATTGCTGACCGCGCAGCTGGTCGCCGTCGCCTGCTTCGTCGCCGCGCCGCTCCGGTTTTCGTTCGACCGGCCGGCTGCCGACGGCCTCTTCGGCGCGATGTTCGACGCGCTCGCCGGGTTCGACCTCCCGTACAACCAGGTCCCGTCGCTGCACATCGCGCTGGCCGTCATCCTCTGGGTGCTCTACGTCCGCAAGGTTCGCGGCGTGGCGCGCATTTTGCTCGACGTCTGGTTCATGTTGATCGCCGCGTCCGTGCTGACCACCTATCAGCACCACTTCATCGACATCCCGACGGGTTTTGCGGTGGGTTGGCTCTGCGTGTGGCTGTGGCCGCTGCCGGACGAAGGTGTGGCGAATCCGGCCTCCGCATGGCGACTTTCGACTGACCCTCCGCGTCACCGTCTCGCCCTTTTTTACGCCGCCGGCGCCTTAGGCTGCGCGATCGCCGCGCTGGCGTTCGGCGGCGGAGCGTTGTGGCTCGCCTGGCCGGCGCTGGCGCTCGGCCTCGTCGCCGCCTGCTACGCCGGCCTTGGCGCCGCGGGATTCCAGAAGCGGCCCGACGGCCACTTGAGCCTCGCTGCCCGCTGGCTCTATGCACCCTACCTGGCGGGCGCCTGGCTCAACTCCCGCTGGTGGACGCGGCGCCATCCGCAGCCGGTGGCCGTCGACGACGACGTCTGGATCGGCCGCATGCCGTCCGCGCGCGACGCCAGGACGGGGCGCTTCGCCGGCATCGTCGACCTGACGGCGGAACTGCCGCTGCGGCACGGCGGCCGGCATCACGCCGTCCTGCCTGTCCTCGACCTGACGACGCCGGAGCCGGAACAGCTCGCCACCGCCGCGCGCGCCATCGAGCGGATGCGCGGCTACGGACCCGTGCTCGTC
>JBDTNR010000432.1:0-3473 GCA_039933655.1 Betaproteobacteria bacterium
GCAGCGGACTTTTAATCCGTTGGTCGCCGGTTCAAGTCCGGCACGGCCTACCATTGGAATCATCAGGGACATGGCCGCCGCTGTCGCGCGCGCTGCCGGCATCGCCATGCTGCCGTCCTCCGTTCCCGCAGCACCAGCGCTCCGGCATCGACCATGGCGGTCGCTGGCATCGGCGACCGCGGCGGCCCGCCACGGGCTAAGCGACGTAGTACGTGGAAATACATATTTCCGCGTCTGCGGACGGTCCGTGGCCTTGAACTTGCTACGTTTTCGATTCCGAACGCGCGCGCGATCGAGCGGCCCCAAGCGGCCCGCACGCGCCTTGCCGCCGCCCCGACATAGACCGACCGCAACGCCACAACATCCTTGGACACGTCCGCACGCCGCCGCATTTCGCACCTCCGCCGCCAGCGGTCGCTGTGGGCGCTTCCCGCTTTCGGCGCGCTGCTGATCGTGGGGATCTGGATCGCCACCTGGGTTCAGGTGCGCACCGCGGAAAGCATCCTGCTGGCCACGGCGGCGCGCGATGCCGAGACATATGTCGATTCGTTCGAACAATACACGCTGCGCGCGATCAAGGAAGCAGATAGCGTCGCACGCCTCGTCAAGTATGAATTCGAGCGGCACGGCGCCGACGAGTTGCGGCGCCTTATCGACGCCGGAGTGTTGACGGGCGATGGCATCAAGGACGTCACCGTTGTCGACGAACGCGGCGACGCCATTGCGAGCAGCGTGACTTACCGCCGCATCAACGTGGCCGACCGCGAATATTTCCGCGAGCACGCCGAGCGCGACACCGGTCTGCTCGACATCAGCGCGCCGATCGTCAGCCGCGCGACGGGCTTGCCGGTGAATGTGCTGAGCCGGCGGATGAACCACGCCGACGGCAGGTTCGCGGGCCTCGTCCTTCTGTCGGTCGCGCCCGACTACTTCGTGCAGTTCTACAACCCGTCGGCGCTGGGCGCGCAAGGCGGGCTCGCCTTCATCGGCACCGACGGAGTCGTACGGGCGCGCCGCGCGGGCGCCGCTGCGCCGGCGCTGGCGGATGCCAATGCCGCGGCGCTGGTGGCACGCGCGCAGGCGACGCCGCGGGGGATCTTCGAAATGGCAGGCGGCAGCGACGGCGTCACGCGCTTCGTCGCATACAGCAGGCTCGCCGGTTATCCGCTCATCGTGGCCGCCGCGCAGGTGCGCGACGAGGCATTCGCCGAGTTCTTCGACCGCCGCACCAACCGGCTGTGGGTGGTGTCGGCGCTCACGGTGGTGCTGGTCGTGTTCTTCTGGGCGATCACGCTGCTCGCCACGCGGCTGCAGCGGCGGGAGCACGAAGTGCAGGCGCAGCAGCGCTTCCTGGGCACGCTGGTCGAGAACCTGCCGTCCGGTATCGCGGTGTGCAGCGTGCAGCCGCACGACTTCGGCCAGTACGTGCTGTGGAACGAGCCGAACGCCGCGCTGTTGCGCGTGCAGGCGGAGGACGCGCTGGGCAGGTCGGCGCGCGCTATCATGCCCGCCGGGCTCGCCGACGACGTGGAGGCGCTCGATCGTGCGATGCTGGAAGCTCCGCGGGTGCAGGAGCGCACCGAAGCGAGGGACATTCCCGGCCGCGGCCCGCGCACGTTTCACGTGGTCCGCGCCCCGATCCTCGACTCCGACGGCGGCGTCGATTACATCATGACGAGTATCACCGACATCACCGACGAGCGCGCGCGCAACGAGGAGCTGCGGCTCGCGTCGAAGGTCTTCGAGACGACGGCGGACGGCATCATGCTGACGGACCGGGACGATCGCGTCATCATGGTCAACGCTGCGTTCACCAGGCTGACGGGGTATGCCGCCGCCGACCTGCTGGGGCAGACCGTCAACGATTCGCCGTTCCGGCCGACCGATCTCGCCCAGGCGGACGCCCGCATGGTCCGCATGCGCGAACATGGGTTCGTGACGAGCGAAGTGGTGCGCGCGCGCAAGGACGGCACGCCGCTGTCGTTGTGGCTGACGGCGACCTGCGTCCGCGACGACCGCGACGAAATCACCAACTACGTCCGCGTGTTCACCGACATTTCACTGCTGAAGGCCACGCAGGAAAAGCTCGTCAGGCTCGCGAGCCTCGACGAATTGACCGGACTGCCCAACCGGCGCCTGCTGCAGGACCGCATCACCCACGCGCTGGCGCGTGCCGAGCGCAATGCGTCCAGCATGGCGCTGATGTTCATCGATCTCGACGGTTTCAAGGAGGTGAACGACGCGCAGGGACACGATGTCGGAGACAAGCTGCTCGTGCAGGTGGCAGGGCGCCTCGCCAATTGCATCCGCGCGAGCGACAGCATCGGGCGCTACGGCGGCGACGAGTTCGCGATCCTCCTCGAGGACGCGTGCCTGCCCGGCGACGCGGTCAACATCGCGCGCCGAGTCCTGTCGGCGCTGTCGGCGCCGTTCGATGTCGACGGACTGCAAGTCACGACGGCGGCCAGCATAGGCATCGCGTTGACGCCGGACGACGGCGTCGACGCGGCCGCGCTGCTCAAGAACGCGGACCGCGCGATGTACAAGGCGAAGCGCGCCGGCCGCAATCGCTTCGAGTTCTTTGCCGCCGGGCAGGAGATACCGGAGACGGTGCAATAAGCGAGGCCACGTGCATGTGGTGGAAGTGCGTTTGTCGCGCGCCGGCCGCTGCAGGCTTCGATTTTCGCGCAGCCTGCAGTCCACGGCGCGGCGTGCAGCACATGAGCGAGCGGCTCGCATGGGGCCGCTAGCGTTGTGCAGGCGTCGGCGTGACAAAGTGCGTCCCGCTGCAGCGCGGTCCGGATGCGCCCATCGATCGCCAACGCCGCGGTTGCGAAACTATGGCTGGCATCCGGCGTGCTATCGGGTGTCGATCCGGGCCAGCGCGTCGGCGATCATCGCCTCCCCTGCGGGGCGCACGAGCCGCTCGATTTCGCGGCCGTCGCGCAGGAACACAAGCGTCGGCCACCGCCTGACGCCGAACGAGCGTCCGAGCGGTCGGCCGGAACCATCCTCGATGCGGATGTGCCTCATGCCCGGATGCGTGGCGAGCGCTGCGGCGAGCGGACGCTGCACTGCGCGGCAGTGTCCGCACCAGCTTGCGCCGAACTCGATCAAGGCGGGCCCGCGCAGGGCGTCGATCGCCGCGCGCGCGGGCTCCGGATGGGTGACGGGGGTCGGCATGGTCAGGACGATGGTGAGTCGCGAACAGCAAGCATCGCGCATCGGGAGCCGGCGCGCCATCGGCGTGGCGCCCGGAATGGTGTCGCCGCGACGCCGACGGCGCGTTCACCAGGCCTCGCCCGGGCGCGCACGTCGTGTTGTCCGGCCGGCCGCGGCCATGTTAAAATCCAACCCCTCCGGCGGAACGCAAACGGCCCTCGCGGCTCGAAGCGGACCGCACGCAGTTGCTGTGGGCGTGGGTCGTTAGCTCAGCTGGTAGAGCAGCGGACTCTTAATCCGTTGGTCGCAAG
>JBDTNR010000433.1:0-3473 GCA_039933655.1 Betaproteobacteria bacterium
GGGCGCGGCACGTCGACGTTCGACGGGCTGGCGCTGGCGTGGGCGATCGCGCACCGGCTGGCGGAGCGCAACCGCTGCCTCGCGCTCTTTGCCACGCACTACTTCGAGTTGACCGCGCTGCCCGCGGAACTGGCCGGCTGCGCGAATGTGCATTTCGACGCGGCCGAGCACAAGAACGGCATCGTGTTCCTGCACGCCGTCGAGGACGGCCCCGCCAACCGCAGCTACGGCCTGTCCGTCGCCAAGCTCGCCGGCGTGCCCGCCGAAACGATCCGTCAGGCCAGGGCGTATCTCGCGCGTCTCGATCAGTTCTCCGCGCGCAACGACACCCAGGGCGATCTCTTCGGCGGCGGCAATCCGGCACCGGCAACAAGCGCAACCACCGATCCGCGCGCCGCCGAGTTGCTGGATCGCCTCGACACACTCGATCCTGACGCGATGTCGCCGCGCGAAGCTCTCGAAGCCCTCTACGCGCTCAAGAAACTTTCGCGCAACGACTGACAGTTGATCCAGCAGCAAGCGTGTGGTCCACGTTCATGCCGTGTCAGCGACGCTGCCGCGTCCGCCGCGCACGATGGAGCGTCGCCCGCTCATCGTGCGCCGCGGCTCGCGTTGGATGCAGGCGCGGTGCTGGCTATTAGTTCGAGCGCTGTGTCCAATCGCGGCTCTACGCAAATCTGCGGCCACGAGCCACCGTCAACTCACCATCCACCGCCGCCGCCAGCCAGCCCTTGATCCGGAAATCGTCGGGCTCCGCCCGCGATTTCCGTCTAGCCAGCTTGTCGAACGCCCCAGGCGCGTGGTGATTTTTCCCTTAAGGTCGCGGGCGTTAGCCCTCGCGACCCCAACTAACTTGTCTACAAAACAATCACCACGTCAGTGGTGGTGCCCGTGCGGGCCGTGCACATGGCCATGCGCGATCTCTTCCTGTGTGGCCGGCCGGATGTCCATGACGGTCGCGTCGAAGCGCAGGCGCTGGCCCGCGAGTTCATGGTTGCCGTCGAGCACCGCCTTGCCGTCGGCGATGCCGGTGACGCGCCAGACGACTTCCTGCCCATCCTGCTCTGCCACCAGGTAACCGCCGATCGAAATGTCCGGCGGCAGCTCCGACACGGGCTCGATGCGGATCATCTTCGAATCGTATTCGCCGAACGCGTCTTCCGGCTCGAGCGTGACCGAGATGGAATCGCCGATTTCCTTGAAGTTCAGCGCTTCCTCGATCTTGGGGAAGATGCCTGAATGCCCGCCATGCAGGTAGACCAGGGGTTCGGGCGACTCCTCGATCTGCTTGTTGGTGGCATCGAACAGCTTGAACGAGATGGTAACGGCGGTGTTGGCGAAGATGTTCATCGACAGGGCTCGCGGCAAGAAATGAAAAATGGGAAGGACGCGGCCGGTGGGCGCAGGATCACGTACCCTTCGCGCGACGGCGGCACCCGCATTGTACAAGGTGGCTTACGGGCTCCGGTGCTGACGGTGCTACGCTTGCGCCCGATGAAGATCGCTCCCGTCGAGACCCGCCTGCCGCTGCTGGGCCACCGGACCCCGCGCACGTTCCTGGCGCGGCACTGGCACAAGGACGCGTTGCTCGTGCGCGCCGCCATTGCCGGATTCGCCGGACTCTACACGCGCGACGAATTGTTCCGCCTGGCCGTTCGTGACGATGTCGAATCCCGACTCGTCGTGCGGGAAGGACGCCAGTACACGCTGGCGCACGGCCCTTTCCGGAAGGCGGACTACAAGGCGTTGCCCGCGCGCGACTGGACGCTGCTCGTCCAGGGCGTCAACCTGGCGAGCGACGCCGCTGATGCGCTGTTGCGCCAGTTCGCCTTCCTCCCGTATGCGCGGCTCGACGACCTGATGGTCAGCTATGCGGCCGAAGGCGGCGGCGTCGGGCCGCATTTCGACTCCTATGATGTCTTCCTGCTGCAGGGTACCGGCCGCCGCCGCTGGCGCTACGGCCGCCAGGACGACCTGTCGCTGCGCGCCGGACTGCCGGTGAAGATCCTGCGCAGCTTCACGCCGCAACACGACGCGGTTCTGGCGCCCGGCGACATGCTGTACCTGCCGCCCGCGTATGCGCACGACGGCGTGGCGGTCGACGCGTGCACGACGTACTCGATCGGATTCCGCGCGGCGGCGCACACCGAGTTCGCGCAGCAGTTCCTGGACTACCTGCGCGACCGCGTGGAACTTCCGGGCCGCTACGCCGATCCGGACGCCCGGCCGACGACGGAGCCGGCGCGCATCGGCGTCACGATGCAGCGCCGCGTGGCGCGCGAACTCGCGCGCATTCGCTGGGACGCGAACACGGTGGCGCGGTTCCTGGGCTCGATGCTGTCCGAACCAAAGCCCAGCGTCTATTTCGATCCGCCGCAGCCCGCGCTGGCGCGTGCCGCGTTCGCCGCCGCGATCCGCAAGGAAGGCGTCCATCTCGACCGCCGCACGCAGTGGCTCTACGACGACGACGCCATTTTCATCAACGGCGAAGCGCACGCGTGGCCGGCGGAAGAGCGCCGCGCGCTGATGTCCATCGCCAACACGCGCGCATTGTCGGCCACGCAGGCGAAATCGCTCGACAGTGGCATCATCGCGTTTCTGCACGACGGATACACCCATGGCTACCTCCACCCCGGCTGACCCGGAGACGCCCCGCCAACCCCGCGAAACGGTCGTCGACACCGTGGCCGCGCAGACCGCCGCGATCGACGAGCTGATCGACCTCGCGCAGCATCGACTGCAGGTGTTCGACGTCGACCTGTCGCAATGCGGGTGGCAGACGCCGCGCCGCGCCGAGGGCATCGCCGCGTTCCTGCGCCGCGCGCCGCAGGCGCGGGTCGAACTCATCGTCCACAGCACGCGCTGGCTGGAAACCGCGTGCCCGCGGCTGCTCGCGCTGCTGAAGCTGCATGCGCACGAGATCACCGTATACCGGACGGGTCCCGAGGCGCGCAGCGCGATGGACCCGTTGCTGATCGCCGACGGCAGCCATTTCCTGCACCGCTTCCACATCGACCAGCCGCGAGCGTCGTTCGCGGTCGAGCATCCGCAGCTCGCGCGACCGCTGGTCACCCGCTTCGAGCAGATCTGGGCGACCGGCGAATCCGGATTGAGCGCCACGGTGCTCGGGTTATAGCCCGTCGTCGCGGGTGCGCGCTGCCGGCGCCGGTGCCGGACCCGCGGTGTCGAACGCAGCCGTCTTAATTCCCGTCGCCATCCCGGTAGAATCTCGCCCTCGGTCGCCGCATCGCATCCTTGACGTCCGCGCCTGCCGCGCTGCCGCGCGCTCCGTCCGGCTCCGAACCCATTGTTTGGCTCCAATTCCTCCACCCTCAGGACTCTTCATGTACAAGTCGCTCGTACTCGCAGTCGCAACCGCATTCGCGCTGACCGCTTGCGGCCAGGAACAGAAGCCCGCAACGTCCGCTCCGGCGCCCTCCCCCCTCGTGGCGCCGGCGCCGGCGCCGGCGCCC
>JBDTNR010000434.1:0-3470 GCA_039933655.1 Betaproteobacteria bacterium
GCGCAAGGTCTGCTCGTGCAGGCGACATCGACGCCGGGCGTGTCGCAGCGCACGGGAGCGACCACCTATTATCTCGAGATCGCGACCGAGGCCGGGCCGGATGCGGCGCCGCCCGTGCTGGGGCTCATGCCGATGCCGGGTCGCGTCGACGTCCTGGTCTGCGCGGAGCTGCTCGAGGCGGCGCGCATGCTGGAGCGCGGCATGTGCACGCCGACGCGGACGACCATCGTTGCGTCGACGCACCGGGTCTACACGACGCGCGAGAAGATGAGCGGCGGCGATGGTCGCTACGACGACGCGCGCATCATCGAAGCCGCGCATGCGCTGGCGCGACGTGCCGTGCTGTTCGACATGGAGGCGGTGCGCACGCGACACCGCGCGGCGATCAGCGCGGTGTTGTTCGGCGCGCTGGCCGGTAGCGGCGCATTGCCGATCACGCGCGCCGGCTGCGAGGAAGCCATTCGCGACGCAGGCAAGGGCGTCGCCGCCAGCCTTGCAGCGTTCGCCGATGCATTCGACTGTGCGGCAGGCAACGACATTGTGGCTGCCCGCTGCACACGCGGACCGTCCACGATCGGCGATCGGGCCGCGCCGGCGAACGCCGAGGAGGTGCTGTCCGTCGCTCCGCTGGCCGGACGGATCGAGGCCCTGCCGCCCGCCGTCGCGGAAGTCGCCCGCCGCGGCGCCGCGCAGCTGGCGGCGTACCAGGACCCAGGCTACGCGCAGCGGTACGTCGAGCGGGTCGAGCGCATCGTTCGCGCCGAGACGATTGCCGGCGGACTTCCAGCGTCGCACGCCGTCGCCCGCGAAACGGCACGTTGTCTCGCCTTGTGGATGGGTTACGACGACGTGATCCAGGTAGCTTCGCTCAAGTCACGTGCGTCGCGGTTCGCTCGGATCCGCAACGAAGTGCGCGCAGGCGACACGGACATCGTGCGCGTATATGATTTCTTCAAGCCAAGCGCGCTGGAAATCGCCGCCATCCTGCCGCGCCGCCTGGGGACGTGGCTCGAACAGCGGGTCCTTGCCCGGACTGGGCCGCCGAAGTCCGGTAGGGGCATTCGGTTGCAGAGCTCGTCGGTAGCGGGCGCGCTGGTTCTGCGCTGTGCAGCGGGCCTCCGGAAACTGCGACCCCATTCGCTGCGCTTCGGGCGGGAGCAGGCGGCGATCGAGCAGTGGCTCGCCGTCGTCGAGCAGGCGCTCGTCACCAGCGGCGGCGATGGCCTACCCGTAGCGCTGGAGCTCGCTCGGTTGCCGCGCTTGCTGAAGGGTTACGGCGATACGCACTCCCGCGGGAATGACGCTTTTGCGAGGGCGCTTGGCGCGTACGCCGAGCGTGGCGACACCGGTTCAACGGAGGTCGCCGAAGCGCTGCGCGTCGTGGTGCGCACCGCGCTCGACCATGCCGGCTGCGAACCGCCGGTCGGTCGTCGACCTGCGTTCGAGGGGGGGGCACGGGCACAACCGATCGTCTGGGTCGATCGCCACTGAAACGGTGCCTGTCAGGCCTCCTTCCGGCGGACTCTGGCTTGATGCTTTCGGGGACGCTTCGTAGCGGGGGGCAGAGGTCCGGGCTTCACGTCGTGCGGCGCAGCCGCCACGGTACCGTCATCCTGCTGACGCTCGACCAGCCGCAACATGGTGGCAAGCGTGATCGAGCGGAAGGTCGCCTTGGCGATCTCGTCGATCTCGGACAGGACGGCGCCCAGTGCCCGGTCGACCGCGCGCGCGGTGTGGGCGCCCGTATCGCGCCCCACCGGGTTTTGACCACCGCTGCGAGGTGACGGCAAGACGTCCGGGCTTGGCGCGCGTGAGTGCTGGTCGAAATCCTCGAACAGCTGGATGATGTCCATCAGCGCAAGGCGACGGGTATTGCCGGCGAACCGGTAGCCGCCGCCGACACCGCGAACGGATTCGACCACGCCGGCGCGCGCGAGCTCGGCCAGGACCTTGGCCAGATGGTGCGCCGACACGCCGTGCTTGTCGGCGATCTCCGCGGCCGAGATGTGGCGGTCCGCATCGCTGGCGAACTCGATCACGCTGTAAAGCGCCAGCAGCGTGTTCTTCTGCAGCCTCATCGTGCCTTGCCGTCGGCGGCGCCGCGATCAGGTACCAAGGTCCATCTCCAGCGGAATGAACGGCGCGGCCATCATGCCCTGCGCCCGGAAGAACGAGAGTATCAGCGTGTTGTCGCGCGCGAGCAGCGTGCGCACCTTGCGAACCCCGGCGCGGCGGAAGCTGGTGCAGATCGCCTGCAGCATTCGTGTGCCGACGCCCGATAAGCGAACGTCGGGCCAGACATTGATGGCAAACACCCAACCGCAGGGCGGCGAGCCGAATTCCCAATCGCGAACCTCACCGATCACGAAGCCGACGACGCGTCCGCCCGCTTCCGCAACGAGAAATTTCCGTCCGGCCTGTTCGGTGTCCGCGTACCGCCGGTACACGGATCGCCAGTAGCTGCGCTTTTCCAGTCCGGTCACAGTCGCATCGATGGCGATGACCTGCGCGAGGTCGCCGCGCCGCACGGGGCGGACGGAGAGTGGAGGCGGCGCCGCGCGCGTGCTTGCGCTGCGGGTCCGGGGGACGATCGCTAGGCTTGCCTTCGATGGTCGAGTCATGTGCTGGCGGAAAGAATGATGCAGATCAAGTCGGATACCCGCATTCCGGTACCAGAATCCGCCTTATCAGGTGGAATTCTATCCGTTTTCCGCCGGAGTTGGGCAGGCAGTCGAGCTACGGATAGCCGAGAACCGATCGAATGGGCGCGGTCCCCCGTGCAGGGTGCGGTTACCGCGTTGGTCGTCATCAATGCCGGTTGAGGAGATTGCCATGGTTTGCATCAGGAACGCCGGTCGAGCGGTGCGCGTTGCGAGTATCGCATTGACGCTGGCCGCCGCGACCGCATTTGCCCAGGAGCCGATCAAGGTCGGCGCCTTTCTTTCCGTGACCGGACCCGCGGCTTTTTTGGGGGACCCCGAGCAGAAGACGCTGGAAATGTACGTCGATCGAATCAACGCCGGCGGCGGCATTGCCGGCCGCAAGCTGCAACTCGTCGTCTATGACGATGGCGGGGACGCCGAGAAAGCGCGCACTTTCACCAAGCGGCTGCTCGAGCAGGACAAGGTCGACGTGATCGTTGGCGGCTCCACGACCGGCACCACCATGGCGGCCATCCCGCTCGCCGAACAGGCGCAGACGCCGTTCGTATCGCTCGCGGGCGCGGTCGGCATCGTCGAGCCGGTCAAGAAATGGGTCTTCAAGACGCCGCATACCGATCGCATGGCGTGCGAAAAAATCTTCGCGGACATGCGCGCCCGCAAGCTCGTAAAACTCGCCCTCATTTCGGGGACCGGCGGCTTCGACAAGTCGATGCGCGGCGAATGCCTCAAGGTCGCCGGCAAGTACGGAATCGAGGTGGTCGCCGACGAGAGTTACGGCGCGTCGGACACCGACATGACGGCGCAGCT
>JBDTNR010000435.1:0-3461 GCA_039933655.1 Betaproteobacteria bacterium
ACCTCGCGCTGGGGATGATCACGCCACCGTTCGGCGTCAACCTGTTCGCCGCCTGCACGGTCGCCCGCATTTCGCTCGACCAGATCGTGACGAGGCTCATACCGTTCGTGCTGGTGATCTTCGGCTGCCTGATGCTCATCACCTACCTGCCGTGGATTTCACTGGCATTGCGCGACCTCGTCTACGCCCGATGACGCCCGGGCCCCGCCCGCTCGCCGGACTCAAGGTGCTGGAGATGGGCGCGCTGATCGCCGGCCCGTTCTGCGCCAAGATTCTCGCCGAGTTCGGCGCCGACGTCGTCAAGCTGGAGCCGCCCGGGCACGGCGACCCGCTGCGCAAATGGCGCTACGTCAAGGACGGGACGTCGGTCTGGTGGCATGTGCAGTCGCGCAACAAGCGCTCGGTGACCGTGGACCTGCGTACCGCCGAAGGCCAGGCGATCGCGCGCGCGCTGGCCGAACGCGCCGATATCCTCGTCGAGAATTTCCGGCCCGGCACGCTCGAGGCGTGGGGGCTCTCCTACGAAGCGCTCGCACAGGTGAATCCCGGCCTGGTCATGGTCCGTATCTCGGGTTACGGGCAGACCGGTCCGTATGCGCAGCGCCCGGGCTTCGGCGTCATCGGCGAGGCGATGGGCGGCCTGCGCCACGTCACCGGCACGCCGGACCGTCCGCCGGCGCGCACCGGCATTTCGATCGGCGACACGCTGTCGGCGCTCTATGGCGTCATTGGCGCGATGATGGCGCTCGAACACCGGCGCAAGAGCGGCTCGGGCCAGATCGTCGACGTGGCGCTGTACGAATCGGTGTTCTCGGTGATGGAGTCGCTGCTGCCGGAATTCGACGCGTTCGGCGCCGTGCGCGAACGCACCGGTTCGATCCTGCCCGGCATCGCGCCGACGTCGGCCTACCGCTGCAACGACGGCAGCTACATCCTGATCGCCGGCAATGGCGATTCGATCTTCCGCCGCCTGTGCGGCGCCATGGGACGCGACGACCTGGGCAACGACCCCGCGCTCGCGCACAACGACGGTCGCGCGGTGCGGCAGGCGTGGCTCGACGAGCAGATCGAGGCGTGGACGGCGCAGCGCTCGCCCGAAGAGGCGTTGGCCGCGATGCAGCGCGCCGAGGTCCCGGCATCGAAGATCTACACGATCCGTGACATCGTCGCCGACGCGCACTACGAGGCACGGGCCATGATCCGGGAGATCCGGACCGCCGACGGCGGCACGCTGAAGGTTCCCGGCGTCGTGCCCAGGCTTTCGGCCACGCCCGGGGATTTCGAAGGCGGCGGGCCGGCGCTGGGCGCGCATACCGACCTGGTGTTGCAGGAAATCGGGTACGACGACGCCGCGATCGCGGGCCTGCGGACGCGCGGGATTATCTAGCGCGCGTCGGCGAGCCCCAACGCCCGCACGAGCGTCTTTTCCGACGTCGCGAGGATGCGCGCCCGCGCGTCGGGCGCCGCCACCGCCCGCGCGAGCACGACGGCGCCGACACACGTCGTGTAGACGGCGAGCGCGGCTTCACGCGGCACCATGTCAGGCACCGCCGGAAAATGCGCGGCGATGCGGTCGAGAAGCGCGCCGGTACGTTCCGCGAACGCGTTCTTGAACTCGCGGCTTCCGCGCGCGACGTCGGGCAGGAACAGCGTGAGCGGGCAAGCCGGCTCGAGCGACGCATCGTCGGCCTGCGCGAGATAGCGTCGAATCAGTGTCCGCACCCATTCCGTGCCATCCGGAACGGCGGCAAGCGACGCCAGCAGGCGGTCGACGCTTGCCTCGAGGCCGGCGAGCAAGGCCTCCTGGGCGAGCGCGTCCTTCGACGGGAAGTGCGCATAGAAGCCGCCGACGGTAAGTCCGGCTTCGCGCATCACCGCGTCGACCGTCGCCCCTTCGACGCCATGCGCCTTCATCACGCGGTCCGCCGCGCCCAGGATCCTTGTGCGCGTATGAGCCTTGTGTTCGCTCGAGTATCGTGTCATCATCGTCATAATATTATAGCTATCATTTTTAATCAACCCCCGAGGGGTTGTCGCCTTGCACCAAGTAGGATGGGTAGCGGAGGCATCCAGAGGAGCCCGTGATGAACCCGTTTTGCTGGTCCCCTTTCCGGTCCGCGCATGCCGTTGCGAGGCTGTTCGATGGCCGCCCGCTGTGGATCGGACCCGTCACCCTTGCCGCAAAGCCACTGATCGTCCGCGGTCTCGAGCGCATCTCGCCCGAGACCAGTCGCCGCCGGTTCTTTACCGTGCGCCACCGGTTCTCGGAGCAGGAACTCGAGGCGATGACCAATCTCGACGGACACCAGCGCTTCGCCCTCGGCGCGACGGTCCGGGCCGCGGACGGCGACGTCGATCCCGTGGGAGTGGCGCGCTTCGTCCGCCTGGCCGATGCACCGACGGTGGCCGAGGTCGCGATCCTTGTCATCGATGCGTTCCAGGGCCAGGGCGTCGGCAGGGTACTGCTGAAGCGGCTCGCCACCGCCGCTCTGGCGCGCGGCATTTCGCGCTTCCGCGGCGTCGTGCTGCCGGAGAACAAGCCGATCATCCGGCTGCTGACCAGGCACGCGGCGAATCCCGCGATCATTCGCGGCGACGAGTACCTGACGATCGACGTGGACCTGACGGCGGCGCGTGGGACTTGACCATCTTCCAATGCAAACGTCTGCAATGCGGCGCACACGGCGCCGTGTCGCAATGCGGCGGTCGGTTACGGGGCGGGCGGCCCCTTCAACTCCACCGTGTTGCCATCCGGATCCGTGACGTAGATCGACGGACCCGTGCCTTCGGCGCCGGCACGGTCGGCGGTGGGGCCCCCTGCGACCGCGAAGCGCGCGAGGTGCGCGCGGATGGCGGCATCGTCGAACGGATCGACGCGCAGACAGAAGTGGTCGACGTTGCGGCCTTCGACGCCCGGCGCCGCGCCGCCGGCGGCGCCGAGCTGTCCCGACAACGGCACGAGGTCGATCAGGCTGCGTCCCGCGCGCAGCTGGACGAGACCGATGTCGTCCCGCCGCTGTTCGACCGTGCAACCCAGCGCATCGCAATAGAAGGCGAGCGAACGCGCGAGATCGGTCACGCGCAGCACCAGGTGGTCGATGTCGCGGATGCGGATCATCGCGACAGCGCACGCATCAGACGCAACGTCCGCCGTCGACCTCCAGGCACGCACCGGTGATGAACGACGCCTCGTCCGACGCGAAGAACACCGCCGCGGTCGCGATATCGGTCGGCTGCGACAGCCGTCCCAGCGGAATCGACGCGACGAACTGCGCCCGTTTCTCCGGCGTGTCCTGGCCCATGAAATCGGCGAGCATCGCCGTCTCGCCGGCCACGGGATTGATCACGTTCACACGGATATTGTCCTTGGCGAGCTCCGCCGCCATCGACCGCGACGTCACGATCGCCGCACCCTTGCTGCCGTTGTACCAGGTGAGGCCGGGCCGCGGCCGCACGCCCGC
>JBDTNR010000436.1:0-3455 GCA_039933655.1 Betaproteobacteria bacterium
CTCTGACCCCGATGGTCCCCTTCCATGGGGTCAGAGCCGTAATTGTCGGTTCGCGCCGTTGACTCTTTTGCCCGCCCAGCGCCAGCCGACAATTATTGCTCTGACCCCAACGACCCTTGTAGGCGCGGTCCGCATTCCAGAGAGTGCGACGGTGTAGGACAGATCTTACGTGGCCGTCGGCGGCGACGACCTGCCCAGCGCGCGCCCCGCGTCCTACAATACGTCCCTGCCCTCCCTGCGCCGCGCGCGACCGCGGCGAGACGCCGCATGCGCCTTTCGCTGCGCTTCCTCGTTCCATTGCTCATCGCGCTCGCGCTGTTCGCGTATGCGGCGGTGCCGCTGGTCGACACGCTGACCACGCGCTGGTTCGTCCGCGACCTGGACATCCGCTCCAACCTGATTGCCAACACGGCGCAGGAACCGCTGGAGGAGATGATCAAGTCGGGATCGCCGACGCGCATCCTCGGCTTCTTTCATCGGCTGACGAGCGACGAGCGGCTGTACGCCGTCGGCCTCTGCCTGTCCGATTCCGCGGCCCCGGTCGCGACGTCGGCATTTCCGAGCGAACTGCGCTGCTCGGCGCTCGCGCCCTACCTGACCGCCGGCGACCATCTGCTGCGCACCGCCAGGGGCGTGGTCCATGTATCGGTGCGCAAGCTGGCGACCGACCTGCCCGATGGCGCGGAACTGGTCCTCGTCCACGACATGAGCTTCATGGAGCGCCGCAGCGAGGAAACGCGGCGCTACCTGTTCTACTTCTTCGCGGCGCTGGCCGCGAGCGTCGCGCTGATCACCGTCGTCATCGCGCAACTGTCGTGGCGCGGCTGGGTCGCCGGACTCCGCGCGCTGCTGCGCGGCGAAGGCATCCTGCGGCCGTCGTCGGGGACGGCGCCGGAGCTGCGTCCGATCGCCCGCGACGTGCAGGCGCTGCTGCGCGAACTCGAGCACCAGTTCCGCCCGACGGACGAAAGTCAGCAGCGCTGGACACAGCAGACGCTACGCGCCGTGCTGCGCGGTGAGATGCGCGGCAACGACATCATCATCGTCTCCAATCGCGAGCCGTACATCCACGTGAAGACGCCCGGTGGCGGCGTTCGTGTGCAGCGGCCGGCCAGCGGCCTCGTGACGGCGCTGGAGCCGGTGATGCGCGCGTGCTCCGGCACCTGGATCGCCCACGGCAGCGGCAGTGCCGACCGCGAGACGGTCGACAAGAACGACCTCGTTGCGGTCCCGCCCGGCAACCCGGCCTACCAGATCCGCCGCCTGTGGCTGTCCGACGCGGAGACCGCCGGCTACTACGACGGCTTTGCCAACGAAGGCATGTGGCCGCTCTGCCATATCGCGCACGTGCGCCCGACATTCCGCAGCGCCGACTGGGAACAGTACCGTGCCGTCAACGCGAAGTTCGCCGATGCCGTCGTCGCCGAAGCGCACAGCGACGATCCCGTCGTGCTGGTGCAGGATTACCACTTCGCGCTGCTGCCGCGGATGATCCGCGAACGACTGCCCAAGGCGACGATCATCACGTTCTGGCACATCCCGTGGCCCAACCCGGAAGCGTTTGCCATCTGCCCATGGCGCGTCGAGCTGCTGGACGGACTGCTGGGCAGCGACATCCTGGGCTTTCACACGCAGTTCCACTGCAACAACTTTCTCGAGTCCGTCGACCGCTTCGTCGAGGCCCGCATCGACCGCGAAACGTACTCGGTCGTCTGCCGCGGCGAGCGCACCGCCATCCACCGTTATCCGATCTCGATCGAGTGGCCGCCGGAGCCGCTGGCCCGCGTGGCCGCCGTCGACGAATGCCGCGAAAACGTGCGCGTCCGGCTGAACCTGCCGCGCGGCCACAAGCTCGGCGTCGGCATCGACCGCCTCGACTACACGAAGGGCATCATCGAGCGCTTCAACGCCGTGGGACGCCTGCTCGAGTTGCAGCCGGAATGGATCGGACGCTTCACGTTCGTGCAGATCGCCGCGCCCACGCGCGCCACGATCGACGACTACCAGGACTACGCGCACCGCGTCCACAAGCTGGTGGACCAGATCAACGGCCGCTATCCCGATGCCGCGCATCCGCCGATCATCCTGCTCGCCGAGCATCACGAGCCCGAAGCGGTCTACGAGTACCATCGCGCCGCCGACCTCTGCTTCGTCAGCAGCCTGCACGACGGCATGAACCTGGTCGCGAAGGAGTACATCGCCGCGCACGACGACGAACGTGGCGTACTGATCCTGTCACAGTTCGCCGGCGCGTCCCGGGAACTTCCCGAGGCGCTGGTCGTCAATCCTTACGATGCCGAGCAATGCGCAGCGGCCCTGGGTGTCGCGCTCGCGATGTCCGTGGACGAGCAGCGCGACCGCATGCGGCTGATGCGCAACATCATCCGCGAGTTCAACGTCTACCGCTGGGCCGGCCGCATGCTGCTCGACGCCGCCGCCATGCGCCAGCGCAAGCGGTTCCGCGACCGTCTCGAGTCGCCCGATACCTGACGCAATGAGCCTGCGCAAACCCACGCCCCGCCCCCTCCGTTTCGTGCGGCCGTCACCGCCGCCGCTGGGGATCGACTGCGCGCTGTTCCTCGACATCGACGGCACGCTGGCCGAACTCGCCAAGGCGCCCGATGCCGTCCGCATCGACGTCGAGATCGGCGCCGTGTTGCCGCGCATCAGGCGCGACCTGGGCGGCGCCCTTGCGCTGATCACCGGCCGCGCGATCAGCAGCGCCGACCTACTGTTTCCGGGACAGAAACTGCCGATCGCCGGGCAGCACGGCAGCGAGCGGCGCGACGCCGCGGGCACCATTCACCTGCACGCGCCGTTCAAGGCGACGCAGGCGCGGCTGCGCAAGCTGCTGCGCGGTTTGGCCAAGCGCCATCCGCAGCTGCTGCTCGAGGACAAGGGCGCGTCGCTGGCGCTGCACTACCGCAGCACGCCGCAGCTCGCATCGCACGTCCATCAGACGTTGCGGCGCTCGATCGAGCACGAGGAAGGCTACGAGCTGCAGGCCGGCAAGCTGCTGCTCGAGGTCCGCCCGGAGGGCCGCGACAAGGGAACCGCGATCCACGACTTCATGGCGGAGCGCCCGTTCGCCGGCCGGCTGCCCGTGTTCATCGGCGACGACATGACCGACGAACACGGCTTCGCCGCCGTCGAGCGCCTGGGCGGATGGACGGTCAAGGTCGGCCCCGGCCGCACGGCGGCGCGCTTCCGCCTCGCCAACCCTACCGCCGTGAAGCGCTGGCTGCTGGCGCCCATCGCGCAGGAGTCGGCGTATTCGAACGACGCCGCCGGCGTCGCCTGAAACGTAAGGCAATGAGGAGCCCGGATCTCACGCTGATCGGCAACGGACGCCGTGGCACGCTGATCGACGCCAAACTTACCATCGTCCGGGGATGCTTCGCGCGCGTGGACGGCGATCCCGTGTTCTGCGCGCTGCTCGACACCGCCGTGCCGCG
>JBDTNR010000437.1:0-3453 GCA_039933655.1 Betaproteobacteria bacterium
GCCAGCACCATCGCCATGTTCGACAGCAAGCTGCGAAAGAACGGCCATTTTTCGTGCATCTCGCACAGCAGCGGCAGGCCGTCGGCGCGCTGCGCGAGCCAAGCTTCAACGGCGGCGCCGAAACCGTACCAGCCGGGGAGCGCCAGCCGGCACTGTCCCCAGCTGAACACCCAGGGAATGGCGCGCAGGTCCTCGATGCGCGTCGACGCCGTCCGCGAGGCAGGCCGGCTGCCGATGTTCAATTCCGCGATCTCCGCGATCGGCGTGGCGCCACGGAAATACGCGACGAATTCCGGCGTCTCGTAGACGAGCGCGCGGTAGGCGCAGAGCGCGATCGCGGACAGTTCGTCGAGCGCCTGGTGGTAGACGGCCGCGCGTTCGCCGATCTGCTCGGCATCGGCGAGGCTCGCCTCCATCGTCGCGGCGACCAGCGCCTCCAGATTGCGGCGCCCGAGCTCGGGATCGGAATACTTGCTGGCGATGATCTCGCCCTGCTCTGTCACCCGCAGGCCGCCGGTGACGCTGCCGGCCGGCTGCGCGAGGATCGCCTCGTACGACGGGCCGCCACCGCGGCCGACGGTGCCACCGCGGCCATGGAACAGCCGCAGCTTGACGCCGTGCGCGCCGAAAGTTTCGACGAGCTGCATTTCCGCGCGGTACAGCGCCCAGTTCGCCGTCAGGTAGCCGCCGTCCTTGTTGCTGTCGGAATAGCCGAGCATCACCTCCTGCCAGTTGCCACGGCCGCGCAGCAGCCGCCGGTATGCCGGCAGCGCGAATGCGTCGCGCATGATCGCGCCGCACTGCTGCAGGTCGGTGATCGTTTCAAAAAGGGGGACGATGTTCAGCGCCAGCGCGTCGTCGCGGAGCAGTCCGACCTCCTTCAGCAGGATGCCGACCTCGAGCAGGTCGGACACCGATTGGCACTTCGATATCACGTAGTTGGGTAGCGCGGCGGCGCCGAACTTGCGATGGATGTCGGCTGCCATGCGAAGAATTGCGAGTTCCGAATCCGTCCGCTGACCATACGCCAGGTGCGGCGAATGGAGCGGCCGCGGGGTGGCGAGCTCGCGCGCGAGCAGCGCGACCTTTAAGGCTTCGGGCAAGGCGAGGTAATCGGGCTCGACTCCGGCGCGCGCCAGCAGGTCGGCGACGACGACCTCGTGCACGTCAGCGTTCTGGCGCAGGTCGAGCGAGGCGAGATGGAAGCCGAAGGCGCTCACCGCGTGCAAGAGCGGCGCGAGCCGTCGCGTCGCGAGGATCGACGCACCGTGCGTCGCCAGCGATTCGCGAATCACTTCGAGATCCGCCAGCAGTTCGCCGACCGTATCGTACGGCGCGAGTGCCGCATGCGGCGCGCGCGCGGGAACGCGTCCCGCGAGCGCTGCCGACGTCGTCGCGAGACGCGCGTAGATGCCCGCCAGTGCCTGCCGGTAGGGTTCGTCCTGCCGATGCGGATTGGCGTCGCCGGCCGCGGTCGCCAGAACCAGCAGACCCGCGGACGGCCGCACGAGGCGCTCCGACAGCGACAGCTCGGCGCCTAAGCGGTGGACGGCGTCGAGGTAGTATTCGAACGCCACGCCGGCCTGCGCCCGGACCGCGTATTCGAGCGTACCGGCCACGACGAACGGGTTGCCGTCGCGGTCGCCGCCGATCCACGATCCCATCCGCAGGAATGGCGGCACGCCGATGCCCGGGCCGAACCGCCGCTCGAGCGCGACGGCGAGACCTTCGTAGATCCGTGGCACCTCCGCGAGGAACGTGTAGCGGTAGTACGCGAGGCCGTTGTCGATCTCGTCGGTGACCTGCAGCTTGGACAGCCGCAGCATCGCCGTCTGCCACAGCGTCAACACCTGCCGGTAGAGGCCCGTTTCCCACTCGGCGACTTCGTCGGGGGTCAGCAGCGTGCGATCGCGCCACATCAGCAGCCGCACGATCTCGCGTTCGCAATCGAGGATGCTCTTGCGCTGGACTTCGGTCGGGTGCGCCGTCAGCACCGGCGACACCAGCGCCTCGGCGAACCAGTCGGCGAGCGCAGCGGACCCGACGCCGGATTGCGCGAGATGCGCGAGTGCGGCGTTGATGCTGCCTCGCTGCGGCGGCGAGCCGGACAGCGCGTGGACACGGCGGCGCCGGTTCTGGTGCACGTCTTCCGCGAGATTCGCGAGGTGCGAAAAATAGGAAAACGCGCGCACGACGTCGAGCGTGTCGGCGATCGTCAGGTCATTGAGCAGTCCCGACAGCTCGGCCCGCGCGTCGCCCGCATCGGCAGGTTCGGCGCGGCGAAAGCGAATCGCGGTCTGGCGCACGGTCTCGACGCGCGCATAGGCTTGCTCGCCCGTGTGGCTACGCAACACGTCGCCCAGCAAACGGCCGAGCAGGCGGGTATCTTCCTTGAGCGGCTGGTCGCGGGCGAGCGGATCGTCGAGCATCGCGGGCAAGTATAAGGGCGCTGCTGCGGCGCAGCAAATGCTTTGGCGGGACGTCAGCGCGCCGCGCGCAGCCGTTCCGCCAGCGCCCAGACGGCAGACGCGTACAGGCGGCTCTTGTTGTACCGCGTGATCACGTAGAAATTCGGGCAGGCGATCCACAGGCTGACGCCGTGGTCCCCGCCGTCGCCGTTTTCCTCGAGCAGCAGCAACCCGACAGGTTCCGCCGCGAAGTTCGCCGGCAACTCGCGCGGCGTCACGCCGTCCCCCTGCCACGCCGCCAGCGGCCGACGTTCGCTGATGCCGCCGTCCAGGCGCCGCAGCGCCAGCTCGCGCGCCTCCGGCGCGACGATCGCGGGCAGCAGCACCGGCTGTCCCGTCTGCCAGTCGTGGCGAACGAAATAGTTCGCAATGCTGCCGATGACGTCGGCGTTGCTGCGCCACAGGTCAGCGTGGCCGTCGCCGTCGAAGTCGACGGCGAAGCGGCGATAACTGCCCGGCATGAATTGCGGCACGCCCATCGCGCCGGCGAACGAGCCTTTCGGCACGAGCGGAGAAAAACCCTGGTCGCGCGCCAGCAGCACGTACTCCTTCAACTCGCCACGGAAGAACGGCGCCCGCCTTGGATAGTCGAACGCGAGTGTCGCCAGCGCGTCGATGACGCGATAGTTGCCGGTATTGCGGCCATAGAATGTTTCGACGCCGATGATGGCGACGATGATCTCCGCCGGCACGCCGTACTGCAGTTGCGCGCGATCGAGCGCCTCCACGTTGTCGCGCCAGAACCGGACGCCGCCGTCGACGCGTTCGGACGACAGGAACGACGGCGCGTACTGAAACCATTTCGGCGGCTCGAGCAGCGGCCGGTCCATCGCCGCGACGATCCTCTGCTGATACCGCGCGCCGGCGAACCGTTTCTCCACGTCGCGCCGCGGCAATCCGGTCTCGGCCGCCACTTCGGCGGCGAACGCGCGGACCTCGTCGCGTTGCGCATAGCTCGGCGCCACTGCCGCCGGGTCCTTCGCGG
>JBDTNR010000438.1:0-3449 GCA_039933655.1 Betaproteobacteria bacterium
GCTTGGCAAACTACCCGAGCCTAAGCTCGCCCACAGTTTTTACTGACGAACCAATAAATTAGAAGGGCGTGCGAGCCTGACGGCCGCACCTCCTTGGAAAAATCTGACCGCGGCGGTGGCGCTCGACAAGCTGAACGGACAGAAATCGCGGGCAGAGCCCGACAATTTCTGGAATGACACCTGGTAGGCAGCCAGAAGGACGTGCGAGCCTGACGGCCGCACCCCCTTGGAAAAATCTGACCGCGGCGGTGGCGCACGCAGGCTAGCGGAAGAAGGCGGCGATGTCAGTCACTGCGAGTGTCGCGATCACGAGCACCGTCAATGTCGTTCCGGCCATTCGCGGCCACGTGGCTCCGCTCGACCGGCTGAGACCGATCGCATGCAGCACCCGCGCGGCCACGAAGGTCGCGCCGCAGACATGCAGGAGCATCGGCGACGAGTGATCGAGTTCCGCCACCAGCAGCAGCAACAGCGCGATGGGGAGGTACTCGGCGGCGTTGCCGTGCACACGCATCGCCTTGTGCAGAGGGCGTTCGCCGCCATCGCCGATGCCGATGCGCAGTTTCCAGCGCAGCCTGATCACCCGTGCGGCGAGGCTCAGCAGCAGCACACCGCAGAGGCCGGCGTAGAGGGCGGTGATGGGGACGGTCATGGCGAAGGCGGCTGTGCAATGAGTGACACGTGGGTCTGCGTGAAATGAGGGTCAGACTTGAAATTGATTTCGTCGCTCGGCCGGAGAATCGCTGTCCGTCCAGGAATTTCGAGTCCGACCCCCAATTCGCCTGAACCCAAATACGTCTCTCACTCGGCCTCGTCGATCCACGTCATCTGGATCGCTTCGAGGATCTTTTCGCCGCTGCGCGCCGGATCGTCGCTGAAATCCGGCAATGCGCATACCCAGCGGTGGAGGTCGGTGAAACGCACGTACCTGGGGTCGACGTCCGGATGGGCGTCGGCCAGCGCGATGGCGATCTCGCGCGTATCGGTCCATTTGAGCATGTTCAGCGATCCCCGTTCGCCAGGCGAAAGCCCAGGCGATCCCGCAGAGGGTCAGCCTCGCATTTCGCGTGGCCGCAGCGCTGCGGTACCCGTGGCCCACACGGATCTGGAAGCTCACTCATCCGGTCAATGCCCTTCCTTCACCTGGTTGATCGTGTACTTCGGAATCTCCACGATCAGCTTGCGATCCTCGACGATCGCCTGGCAGGAGAGGCGCGACAGCGGCGTCAGCCCCCATGCGCGGTCGAGCAGGTCATCCTCGTCCTCGGTCGACGGCGGCAGCGAATCGAATCCTTCGCGGACGATCACGTGGCAGGTCGTGCATGCGCACGATTTCTCGCATGCGTGCTCGACGTCGATGCCCTGATCGAGCAGGTTGTCGAGGAGCGATTTCCCGGGCGTGCCTTCGAAGGTCTTGCCTTCGGGGCAGATCTCGGCGTGCGGGAGGACGACGATTTCGGGCATGGGATCCTAGTCCGACAAGGCATCGACGCGCTTGCCGGTAAGCGCACGCGCGACACTGCGATTCATGCGTCGCGACGCGAACTCTTCGGTGGCGCGATTGACCGCCTCGACGGCGGCGCGAAGCGCCTGGTGATCGTCGCCGCCCCGCGCCTGCGCCATACGGGTCAGCGCGCTGTCGATGGCTGCGCGCTCCTGCGGGTCGAGCAATTCGGCATCCTGTGCAAGCGCGATCCGCGTCGCATCGGCGATCTGGTCGGCCTCTACCTGCGCTTCCGCCAGCGCTCTCGCCTGCATGTCGTCGGTGGCATGGGCGAACGAATCGGCGAGCATCTGCGCGATCTCGGCGTCGGTCAGCCCGTAGGACGGCTTGACGGTGATCATCGCTTCAATGCCCGTGGTCTGCTCGCGCGCGCCGACCTCGAGCAGGCCGTCGGCGTCGACCTCGAACGTCACGCGGATCCGCGCCGACCCCGCGACCATCGGCGGGATGCCGCGCAACTCGAAACGGCCGAGCGAGCGGCAATCGGTGACGCGCTCGCGTTCGCCCTGGACGACGTGGATCGCCATCGCCGTCTGGCCGTCCTTGTAGGTCGTGAATTCCTGGGCGCGCGCCACCGGGATCGTCGAGTTGCGCGAGATGATTTTCTCGGTTAGCCCGCCCATCGTTTCGAGCCCGAGCGATAGCGGGATCACGTCGAGCAGCAGCCAGTCGTCGTTGCGTTCTCGATTGCCGACGAGCTTGTTCGCCTGCACGGCCGCACCCAGCGCCACCACTTCGTCCGGGTTGAGGTTGGTCAGCGGCGGCTGTCCGAACAACTCGGCGACCGCGCGGCGGATCTGCGGCATCCGCGTCGCGCCGCCGACCAGCACGACGCCCTTGATATCGGACGGCAGAAGCCGGGCGTCGCGCAGCGCGCGCCTGACGGGCTGCATCGTCTTGGCCACGAGATTCGCCACGATTTCGGTGAAGATCGCCTTGGTCAGCGTCAACTCGACTGGCGCGCCGCCGGAGAGCATGGCCAGCACCGTCGCCTGGTCGTGCTCGGACAGGTTTTCCTTCGCCTCACGCGCCTTCACCAGCAGCATCCGCGCGTCCGCAGGCGACAGCGGCGGCAGCTTTCCTGCCTCGATGATCCAGCAGAAGATGCGGTGATCGAAATCGTCGCCGCCGAGCGCCGAATCGCCGTTGGTCGCCAGCACCTCGAACACGCCGCGCGACAGACGCAGGATGGAGATGTCGAACGTGCCACCGCCCAGGTCGTAGACGGCGTAGACGCCTTCCGACGCGTTGTCGAGTCCGTAGGCGATGGCCGCCGCCGTCGGCTCGTTCAGCAGCCGCAACACCGGCAGGCCCGCCAGTTGCGCCGCATCCTTCGTCGCCTGCCGCTGCGCGTCGTCGAAATACGCGGGCACGGTGACGACCGCGCCATCGATTGCGCCGCCGAGCGAGGCCTCCGCCCGCTCGCGCAGCGCACGGAGCAGGTCCGCGGAAATTTCCACCGGGGACTTGACGCCGGCGCGCGTCGTGATGCGCACCATCCCCGGCGCGTCGACGAACCGGTACGGAAAGCGCCGGTCATCCGCGAGGTCCGTCAGTCCGCGGCCCATGAAGCGCTTGACCGACACGATCGTGTTCTGCGGATCGCTCGCCTGGAGTTGCATCGCGGCGAAACCGGTTTCGACACCCTGCTCCGCATAGCGGACGATCGATGGCACCAGCGGGCGCCCCTCTTCGTCCGGCAGAACGACAGCCAAGCCGTGGCGCATGGTGGCGACGAGCGAATTGGTCGTCCCAAGGTCGATGCCGATCGCCCGCTTGCGGGCGTGGGGCACGGGGGTCTCGCCGGGTTCGGAGATCTGCAGCAGCGCCATCAGTCGTCCAGCGTTCCGAGCATCGTGTCGAGGTCACCCGCCAGCTTGGCGAGGAACGTCAGCTCGCGCACGCGGGTGCGCGCGTCGGCATAGGCGTGTTCGCCATCGAGTTG
>JBDTNR010000439.1:0-3449 GCA_039933655.1 Betaproteobacteria bacterium
AGGATGCTCAGGATGGATCGGGTGCACGTCATACGGCACAAAGTGTTGGTGGAGGACCGCACCCAGCGGTCGGTGGCACGCGAGTTAGGCATTTCGCGGGTGACGGTCTCGTGTTCCACGCACCGCGAACCGACGCCTGGTTCCTTTCGTCCCCGGCCGGACCGCTCGCCGAGACGACACCGCTGTCGTGCGTGCGCGGCGCAATCGCGCCGCACCTGCCGCGTGGAGCGCACGGCGCGACGTGGCGACGCTGGATGTCGGAAATGCAGATGCTGCTGCACGAGCACGCGGTCAACGCGCGGCGGGAACGCGAAGGCCGCGCGCCGGTGACGGGCATCTGGCCCTGGGGCGGCGGCGTCGCGATGCCTGCGCAGTCGTCCATCACCGCGGCCATTTATGCGCCGCCGGGACGTCCCGGCGACATCGCGCGCGGCATCGCGATGCGGTCACCGATCGCGTTCGGCGGCACGCCCGCTCGCCTCGACACGCTTGCGGCCGAGGCGGACTCCATCGTCGTGTTGCCGCCGGTCGCGGGTCCGCACGCCTTGGCAGCCCTCGCCGGCGCATGGTTCGCGCCCGCGGTGACGGCGCTCGAACGCGGCGTCGTGGCCGAAGTCGCGCTGCTCGCCGACGACGGCGACCGCGCGTTCACGTGGATCGCGCGCGCGCCGGGCTGGGCCACGCGGTTGCGCGCGCGATTCGCGTCCGCCGCCTTCGTGCCGCCCGTCGCTGGCGACGGCGACCGATGACGATCGCCATCGTCCGCCGCCCCGGCGCCGCAGCGGCCGACGCCCTGGCCGCCGCGGGATTGCCGCCGGTGCTCGCGCGTGTTTACGCGGCGCGCGGCATTCGCACCGCCGCGGAACTCGACCACTCGCTCTCCGCGCTGCCGCCGTTCGGCACGCTGCGCGGCATCGACTTGGCGTCGGCGCGTCTCGTGCGCGCCATTGCGCAAAACGAGCGCATCCTGATCGTGGCCGACTACGACGCCGACGGCGCGACCGCCTGCGCGGTCGGCGTGCGCGGACTGCGCGCGCTGGGCGCGTGCGTCGACTTCCTCGTCCCCAACCGCTTCGAGTACGGCTATGGGCTGACGCCGGAAATCGTCGCGCTCGCGGCGCAGCGCGATCCGCACCTGATCGTCACCGTCGACAATGGCATCGCGAGCGTCGACGGCGTCGCCGCCGCCGCCGCACGCGGCATCGACGTGCTCGTCACCGATCATCACCTGCCGGGCCCGTCGCTGCCGTCACCGGCGATCATCGTCAATCCGAACCAGCCGGGCTGCGACTTTCCCAGCAAGCACATCGCGGGTGTGGGCGTGATGTTCTACGTGCTGACGGCGACGCGAGCGCGCCTGCGCGCCGAGGGCGCGTTCGCCGCGCGCCCCGAACCCAACCTCGCGCAGCTGCTCGACCTGGTCGCGCTCGGCACCGTCGCCGACGTCGTGCGGCTCGACCAGACCAATCGCGCGTTCGTCGAGCAGGGCCTGGCCCGTTTGCGCGCCGGCCGCGCGCAACCCGGCGTGGCCGCGCTGTTCGCCGTGGCCGCGCGCGACCCGCACCGCGCCACCGCGTTCGACCTGGGCTTCGTCGCGGGTCCGCGGCTCAACGCGGCGGGACGCCTCTCGGACATGTCGATCGGCATCCGCTGCCTGCTGGCCGACACTGAAGGCGAAGCGATGGCGTTGGCCCACGAGCTCGACCGGCTGAACCGCGAGCGGCGCGACATCGAAGCCGGCATGCAGGAGCAGGCGCTGGCCGACCTCGCGCAGGCGGCGCCGGAAACCCCGGCTGACCAGTGCACGGTCTGCCTGTTCCGGCCGGACTGGCATCAAGGGGTCGTGGGGATCGTCGCCTCGCGGCTCAAGGACCGCTTCCATCGGCCGGCCTTCGTCTTCGCGCGGGCCGGCAACGGCGAGCTGCGCGGGTCCGGCCGGTCAATCGCTGGCTTCCATCTGCGCGATGCGCTCGACCTCGTCACCAAGCGCGCGCCGGGGACAATCTCGCGCTTCGGTGGCCACGCATTCGCCGCCGGCCTGTCGATGCCGGAGGCGGCGCTCCCCGCCTTCCGCGACGCCTTCGAGACCATCGCCCGCGAGCAGCTGACACCGGCGCAGCTCGCGCGCACCTGCGAAAGCGACGGCGCGCTGGGTGCCGGCGAACTGTCGCTGGAGCTGGCGCGGACGTTGCGCGAACGGGTCTGGGGCCAGGGCATGCCGGCGCCGACGTTCGACGACACTTTCACGGTCCGGGCGACGCGGATCGTCGGCGGCAAGCACACCAAGATGACGCTCGAGCGGGGTGGCGAGCGGTTCGAGGCGATCCTGTTCCGCCATGCCGACGCCCTTCCCGCCCGCATCCACGCCGCGTTCCGGCCGGAGGTCAACGAGTGGCAGGGGACGTCGACGCTGGAACTGACGATCGAGCACTGGCTGCCGGCCACCTGATGACCGGTGCCGTCCACCGGAAAACTTGACACACCTCAAATGCGCAGCATATTGCGGGCACGATTGGCAGTCCGCGTGCTGGCGCGCATCATATCCGTGAGCCGGCAATAGTTGTAATTAATTGTTTTTATTGATATATTTTTGTGAGTGATCACTGACGATCAGGGTCGATTCAGATTGTCAATTTTTCTTGTGCGACGCACCAATTCCGGCTATATAATCGGCAGGTTTAGCCACTGTCCGGGCCCCCCGGGCGGGGCACACTGCACCAATAAAGGATATCCATGCGGCTCCTGGGCAAAGTCTCGATCATTACGGGCGCCGGCCAAGGCATCGGCCAGGCCACCGCGCTCAAGTTCGCCAAGGAAGGCGCCAAGGTCGCCGTGTGTGACATCAACATGGTGACGGTTGGTGAGACCGTCGCCCTCATCCATGCGGCGGGCGGCGAGGCCGCGGGCTTCCGGGTCGACGTGACGGACAAGGCCAGCATCGCCGAGATGGTCGAGGGCGTCATGTCCAAATGGGGGCGCGTCGACACGCTGGTAAACAACGCGGGCATCGTGCAGGACGCGCAATTCAAGAAGATGAGTGAAGACCAGTTCGACCGGGTCATCGACGTCAACCTGAAAGGCGTCTACAACTGCACGAAGGCCGTCGTCGACATCATGCTGGCGCAGAATTCCGGCTGCATCCTGAACGCGTCGTCGATCGTCGGCATCTATGGCAACTTCGGCCAGACCAACTACGCCGCGACCAAGTTCGGCGTCATCGGCATGATGAAGACCTGGGCGCGCGAACTCGGCCGCAAGGGCATTCGTTCCAACGCGATCTGCCCGGGCTTCGTCGAAACCCCGATTCTCGCGTCGATGCCCGAAAAGGTCGTGCGGATGATGGAAGAGCGCGTGCCGATGGGTCGCCTGGCCAAGCCGGAGGAGATCGCGAACACCTATGCGTGGCTCGCGTCCGACGAGGCGTCCTACATCAACGGCGCCGTCATCGA
>JBDTNR010000440.1:0-3447 GCA_039933655.1 Betaproteobacteria bacterium
GCGACGCGTGTTTCCTGCCCGCAATTGGCGCAGTAGTGGCCGCTCGCGTGGGCGCCGCAGTTGCGGCAGGTGTGCGCGGCCTCGCCCGCCGCGGCCGCGGCCGCGCCGTCAGCACCCGCGGGCATGGGAACGGTACACTGCGATGCAAATGGAGCGCATGAAGTGCCAAGGATAACTGCGTTCGCGCACCGACGGACAGCGGACCGCCCGCGAATTTTTTCCGGGGCGACGGCGGTGGCCGCGTGCGTGGCCATTGGCGGGGTCCTCGCACCGCTGCGCGCGGTGGCGCAGGCGACGCCCGACCTTCCGGAACGACGTGACAACGCGCCGACCGACGCCGGCAATGCCGTGGCACCGCAGCCCGAGGCGGTGGCGCCGTTCGCCACGACACCGACCTCCGTCGTCGACGAGATGCTCGCGCTCGCCAAGGTCGGACCTGCGGACTTCGTGATCGACCTGGGGTCCGGCGACGGCCGTCTGGTGATTGCGGCCGTCACGAAGTTCGGCGCTCGCGGCGGCGAAGGCGTCGACATCGACGCCTCGCTCGTCGACTACTCGAACCGCAAGGCGCACGAGGCCGGCGTGGCCGATCGCGTCCGCTTCCACGTCCGTGATCTCTTCGTCACCGACATCGGGAAGGCGAACGTCGTCACCGTCTACCTGCTGCCCATCGCGATGAATCGGCTGGAGGCGAAACTGCGCGCCGAACTCGCCCCAGGTTCACGCGTCGTCTCCCACGATTATCCGTTCCGCGGGTGGACCGCCGACCGCGTGGTGGCGCTCGACGTTCCGGAGAAAGCCGACTACACGGGCCGCCGCAGCACGTCGCTCTACCTGTACATCGTCCCCGCGCTCGCGTCGCGCGGCCGTTCCTAGTCGCGCACTTGGGCACTTCGCGCGCCATGCAGCCGCGCGCCGCCCTGCGCGGCCGCGACGCCGTCGCGATCATCGTCGGCATTGTCGTCGGCGCGGGGATTTTTCGCGCGCCATCGCTGGTCGCCGAATTCACGCGCGACGCCGGATGGGCGCTGGCGCTGTGGGGCGCCGGCGGCGCCATCTCGCTCGTCGGCGCGCTGTGCTACGCCGAACTCGCGTCGGCGTATCCCCACGCCGGCGGCGACTATCACTTCCTGACGCGCGCCTTCGGACGCGATGTGAGCTTTCTCTACGGCTGGGCGCGCGCGACGGTCATCAACACCGGGTCGATCGCGCTGCTCGCATTCGTATTCGGCGATTACGCGTCGCGCATCGTGGCGCTCGGCCCGCACTCCGGCGCCGTGTGGGCGGCGGCGCTGGTGATCGCGCTGACGACGATCAACCTGGCGAGCCTCGCAGCCTCCGCGCGCACGCAAAACTGGCTGACGACGATCGAAGTCAGCGGCCTCGTCGTCATCTGCGCGGCCGGGGTGTTCGCCACGCCGGCGGCGCCCGCGGCCTCCGCTTGGTTTGCCACGGCGCCGGCGTCCGGCATGGTGGGGCTGGCGCTGGTGTTCGTGCTGCTGACGTATGGCGGCTGGAGCGAAGCCGCGTACATCAGCGCCGAACTGCGCGGCGGCCCCCGCGCAATCGTTGGCACGCTCGTCGCCAGCATCGCGATCATCACTGCGCTGTACATGGCGGCCAACGCGGCGCTGCTGCATGGCCTCGGTGTCGCCGGTCTCGCCGGCGGCAAGGCGGCGGCGGCCGACGTGGTCGCCAACGCGTTCGGGCGCGTGGCCGGGGACGCGCTCGCGGTGTTCGTCGCCGTTGCCACGCTGACGTCCATCAACGCGACGATGCTCGTCGGCGCGCGCACCAACTACGCGCTGTCCGGCGATTGGTCGTCGCTGCGGCTCATCGGCGGCTGGAACGTCGAGCGCGGCGTGCCGACGCGCGCGTTCCTGCTGCAGGGCGCGCTGGCGCTGGCGCTGATCGGCTTCGGCGCGATGCAGAAGGACGGCTTCGAGGCGATGGTCGAGTTCACGGCGCCGGTGTTCTGGGGTTTCCTGACGCTGGTCGGCATCGCACTCATCGTGCTGCGCGTGCGCGATCCCGCTGCGCCGCGCCCATTCCGCGTCCCGCTGTATCCGCTGACGCCACTGCTGTTCATCGCCGCCTGCGCATTCCTGTTCCAGTCGAGCATCGGCTATGCGACGAGCCGCAGCGCGCTGCACGTCTGCCTGCTGGTGATGGCGACCGGCGTCGGTGCGTGGGTCCTCACGCGACTGCGCGCCACGGCGCACCCGACCGCCTGAACGATCGGCGTCCGCTCGCCGGTCGTCGCCGCGCGGCGCCGCGATCGCGACGTCAGCGCCGTGGGGCGCGCCCGACGAATTGATCGATGCGCGCCAGGATGCCGCGCAGGATATTCACTTCCTCCCGCTCGAGCCCGGCGCGGCCGAACAGCCGCCGCAGCCGCGGCAGCAGTCGCCGCGGGCGTGCCGGATCGAGGAAGCGCATCGCGGCGAGCGTCTCGCCCGCGTGCGCGTACAGCGCCTCGACCTCGTCGTGAGTCGCGCCGACGAAACGCGGCGCCGTCCACACGCGATCCTCGCCCGCGGCCACGCGCAGTTCGTAGCTGGCGACCTGCACGGCCGCGGCCACGTTGAGCGACGGGTACTCTGGATTCGCCGGAATGGTGGCCGCAACCGCGCATTGCGCGAGTTCGTCGTTGGCGAGTCCCGACATCTCGGTGCCGAACACGAACGCAACATCGCCGTCGACCGCATGCGCGATCGCTTCCCGCGCCGCATCGCGTACCGTCAGCGCGCGGCCGGCGAACGCGCGCGGCCGCGCGGACAGTCCCACCACCCATGCGCAACCCGCAAGCGCTTCCGGCAGCGTCCGCACGACGCGCGCGGCGGTGAGCAGCGCCGTCGCTCCGGTCGCGCGGGCGTCCGCTTCGGGATCCGGAAAGCGCTGGGGTGCGACGAGCACGAGTTGCGCTATCCCCATCGTGTACATCGCCCGCGCGGCGGCGCCGATGTTGCCGGGATGCGTCGTGTGGACGAGCACGATGCGCACGCGGGCCAGCGCGGCAGCAGGACGCGGTGCGGTTTCCAAGGGAAAGGGACGATGGCGCGGAAGTTAAGGGGGAAGCGGGTAAAATAGCCTGAATCCGCTCTTTTGACACGCGCGGGCGTGAGAAGCGTCTGCCGTGAAACATCGCCATGCATCCCATGCTCACGACGGCCATCAAGGCCGCTCGCCGCGCCGGCAACATCATCAACCGCGGCGCCCGCGATCTCGACCTCCTCACCGTCACGGCCAAGGGTCCGAAGGATTTCGTCAGCGAAATCGACCACGCCGCCGAAGCCGCGATCGTCGAAACACTGCTGACGACGTATCCCGATCACGCGATCCTCGCCGAAGAGGGCACGAGAAAAGGCGAGAACCAGGACTCCGACTACGTCTGGATCATCGATCCGCTCGACGGCACGACCAATTTCCTGCACGGCTTTCCGCAGT
>JBDTNR010000441.1:0-3445 GCA_039933655.1 Betaproteobacteria bacterium
GCCTGGCCCCAGTCGTCATCATCGGCGCGCAGCGTGTAGGCCTTGCGCACCATGTCACCATCGGCGTACCACAGGCTGGCTTCGTCAGCGCGTGCCGGGTCGGCCTTCGGCCCACCGTAAGAGTTCGGCGCGTAAACCGGGTCGCTGACGTTCTGCACGCGCATCGCGCCATCCTTGCTGTAGCTGTTGACAGGCGACTTCGGCCGGTTGACCGGAATCTGCTTGAAATTGACGCCAAGACGCGCGCGGTGCGCGTCGGCGTACGCAAAGCCACGCCCGAGAAGCATTTTGTCGGGCGACAGGCCAATCCCGGGCACGAGGTTGTTCGGCTCGAACGCAGCCTGTTCAATCTCCGTGTGGTAGTCGGTCGGATTGCGATCCAGCGTCAGCTTGCCGACCTCGGTCAACGGGTAGTCCTTGTGCGGCCACACCTTGGTGAGGTCGAACGGGTTGAAGCGGTAAGTCCTGGCGTCCTCGAAGGGCATGATCTGCATCATCAGCGTCCAGCTCGGAAAGTCGCCCTTCTTGATCGTCTCGTACAGATCGCGCTGGTGGTAGTCGCCATCGACGCCGGCCAGGCGGTCCGCCTCGGCCTGCGTCAGGAACTCCACGCCCTGGTCGGTCTTGAAGTGATATTTGACCCAGAATTTCTCGCCTTTGGCGTTCACCCACATGTAGGTATGGCTGGAATACCCATTCATGTGACGCCAGTTCTTCGGGATGCCGCGGTCGCCCATGAGCACGGTAACCTGGTGCGCCGATTCGGGCGACAGCGTCCAGAAGTCCCACTGCATGTCGTGGTCGCGCAAGCCGTTGTCAGCACGACGCTTCTGCGAGCGGATGAAATGCTGGAACTTCATCGGGTCCCGCACGAAGAACACCGGCGTGTTGTTGCCTACCATGTCGTAGTTGCCCTCGCTGGTGTAGAACTTCAGCGAAAAGCCACGCGGGTCGCGCCAAGTATCGGGGCTGCCGCGCTCGCCGGCGACAGTGGAAAAGCGAATAAGCGTGTCAGTCCTGGCGCCCGGCTGGAACACCGCCGCCTTGGTGTACCTGCTGACATCCTCGGTGACCTGAAAGTAACCGAACGCGCCGCCGCCCTTTGCGTGCGGTTGGCGCTCGGGAATGCGCTCGCGGTTGAAATTCGCCATTTGCTCGATCAGATAATGGTCGTGCAGGACGATCGGGCCGTCCGCACCGATGGTCAGTGAGTGCTCGTCACTCGATACCGCGATGCCCGCGTCCGTGGTGGTGTGTTTTCCGGTCCTGTCGCTCATGGGTTCGCTCCTCGGATCACGTTGGGTATGTTCACGGTCTCTACTTTCGCCCACTTTGCTTCGCCTGTAAATTCGATTGTCGCAATCTGCAGCAGCGCCTCCAGCCGCTCCCGGCTGTTGAACGGCCGCAGCTTGATCCGGTGCTCGCCCAGTCGTTCCAACTGGGCCGATTCATGCGACTTCCCGCAGTTGTTCGTACACGGCAACATCGCGGACTTCGAACCCGAGCGATTCCGGCGTGGTCGGGCTGGGGGCCATGGCAGCCGTGGACTCGGCAAAGCGGATGCGCCCGTTGCGCGCCACCGCGCCCGGCTTCTGCGCCGGCTGCACACTCAACGGATGGCGGGCGGCGAGCACCGCATGCTCGGCTACGAGCTGCCCTTGGTGGTTGCTCGGCCAGGGCGCCCCAACGCGCACCACCGCGACGGTCTTCCCGCTCAATCGCCATGGCACGGAATGGCGACTGGCGTCGATTACCACGTCATTCCCTTACATCTGCGATCTTCCGCTCATTGATTTGTGGGGAAAGTCAATTCCTGCCAGTGGGGAATTCTGGGTTCCCGCCGACACCCCTGAAAGCGGGTCAGATTTCCGTGCAAATCAACACCAAGGAGGTGCCGGTGAGAAATGTCCTCTGTCGAGAGCTTTTAGAACTGTCCTCTTGACGCCGTCGTTGCGTCACGATAACGTATACGTTAGCGTACGCACAAAATATTGAAGCCGGGCGGCAGGTGTCCGCGCATTCAAGGAGGAATTTACGAATGTCGATTTCGGGCCGCGGGGCCAGAGTCGAGCTCGCGTCGATTTCACGCGTGGGCCAGGGATTGCAGCGCCCGGAGTGCGTGCTGGCGACGCAGGGCGGCGACCTCTACACCGCCGACTGGCGCGGAGGAATCGCCCATCTGCGCCCGGACGGCGAACAAACGCTCTACCGCGCGGAACTTGCCACCGGCCGCCCCGCTCGTCCTAACGGCATCGCACTCCGACGTGACGGGTCCTTCCTGTTTGCGGACCTGGGCACGGACGCCGGCGGCGTGTTCTCGCTTGCGCGCGACGGTGGCGTTCGTCCATTCCTTGCTGAAGTGGACGGCGTCGCGCTCCCCCCCACGAACTTCGTCCTCAATGACGCCAAGGGACGCGTCTGGGTCACGGTCAGCACGCGGCTCGTGCCGCGCGCGCTGGGGTATCGCCGTGATGTCGCCGACGGCTTCGTCATCCTGGTCGACCATCGCGGCCCGCGCATCGTCGCCGACGGCTTAGGCTATACCAACGAGGTCGCTCTCGACGCGCGCGGCGAGTGGCTGTATGTCAACGAGACCTTCGCCCGGCGCACGTCGCGGTTCCACGTGCATGACGACGGCAGTCTCGGACGACGCGAGACCTTCGTCGAGTACGATGCCGGAACGTTTCCAGACGGGATGGCGTTCGACGAGGAGGGATCCCTGTGGATCGTCTCCATCGTCAGCAACCGCGTCTTGCGGGTGGCGACCGACCGCTCGATCACCACGATTGTCGAGGACGCCGATCCTGCGCATCTCGAGTGGGTCGAGCAGGCCTATGGCGCAGGCGCGATGGGCCGACCTCACCTGGACGACGTGAAGAGTCGCGTTCTGCGCAATATTTCCAGCATCGCGTTCGGCGGCAGCGACCGTCGAACCGCCTACCTGGGATGCCTCCTCGACGACGCCATCTACTCGTTTCGCTCTCCCGTCGCAGGGCTCGCGCCCGCACACTGGACCTGGACGGAATGAAGGCGCCACCCCGGATCGCCGCGCCAGCGGATGCCGATACCGAGCAGGTCGTCGGATCGCTCGTGGAAGCCGCGTATCAGACGATGCGCCGGCGAATCCTCGACAATGTGTGGCCGCCCGGCTATCGGGCGCTCGAGCAGGCGCTGGCACTCGAACTCCGCATGAGCCGTACACCGGTGCGGGAGGCACTGATCCGGCTTGCGAAGGAAGGCCTGGTCGAGGTCATCCCGCGTCACGGCATGAGCGTGCTGCCGGTGTCGGCCGACGACATGCGCGACATCTACGAGATGCTGACGGCGCTGGAAGCGATGGCCGCGGAGCTGGCCGTGCGCCGCAAGCCAAGCGAGGCGCAACTGAAGCCACTGCTCGACGCGTCGCGCGACATGGGCCGCGCACTCAAGGCCAACGACCTCGACG
>JBDTNR010000442.1:0-3429 GCA_039933655.1 Betaproteobacteria bacterium
CTCGATGTGGATGTGCAGCTCGGCCTTGGGCATCGCCCGCAGCAGCGCAGGCAACCGCTCGCGCGGGAAGGCGGCGAAGTCCATCGGGGCGACACCGCTAGGCACCCGGCTTCCCGTCGTCGGCGGGTACGTCCGTCGCGCCGTCCGCTGCGGTTGCTGGCGGCGCGCCGACTTCAACCACCGCCGCCGCGCCGAACATCAGCGTGTTGAGCCGTCGCACGAATCCCGCGGGGTCGGGCAGCTGCGCGCCGTCGGCGAGCATCGCCTCGTCGAACAGCAGGTGCGCCCAATCGGGGAGCCGCTCGTCGGGCTCGCCGTCCATCCGCTTGACCAGCGCATGGCGTGGATTGATCTCGAGTACCGGCACTGCCGCCGGCGCCTTCTGCCCGGCGGAGCGCAGCAGGCGCTCGAGATTGCCCGACAGCTCGCCCTCGCCCACCACCAGGCATGCCGGCGAATCGGTCAGGCGGTGCGTGACGCGCACTTCCCTCACGCGCTCGCCCAATGCCTTTTGCAGCCGCAGGACGAGCGGCGCCAGCGCGGTCGCTTCCTGTTCCTGCGCGGCTTTCTCCAAGGCGTCGGCCAGCTCGCCCAGGTCGAGCGCGCCCTTGGCGACCGAGCGCAGCTCCCTGCCGTCGAATTCGGTCAGCGACGTCGTCAGCCATTCGTCGATGCGGTCCGACAGGAGCAGCACCTCGATGCCCTTCTTGCGGAAGATCTCGAGGTGAGGGCTGTGCGCGGCAGCCGCGTACGTGTCGCCGGTGACGTAGTAGATCGCCTGCTGGCCTTCCTTCATCCGCGCCACGTAATCGGCAAGCGCGACGTCCTGCACGTCGCTGCCGCTTGCCGTCGTCGCGAAGCGCGCGAGCTTCGCGAGCTTCTCCCGTTGCGCGTAGTCGTCGACGAAGCCTTCCTTCAGCACGGTACCGAAGGTGCGCCAGAACGACGCGTACTTTTCCCGGTGGTTCTCGGCCAGGTCGCTCAGCAGGTCGAGCACGCGCTTTACGCAGCCGCCGCGGATCGCCTCGACGTCGCGCGACTGCTGCAGCAGCTCCCGCGAGACGTTGAGCGGGAGATCGTTGGAGTCGACGACGCCGCGCACGAAGCGCAGGTAGGGCGGCAGCAGCTGGTCGGCGTCGTCCATGATGAACACGCGCCGCACGTACAATTTGACGCCGTGCCGGTGCTCGCGGTCCCAGAGGTCGAACGGCGCCGCCGCCGGGATGTACAGCAGCAGCGTGTATTCGGTGCGGCCCTCGACGCGCGCGTGAACATACGCGAGCGGCGGCTGCCCGTCATGCGCGACGTGCTTGTAGAACTCGTCGTACTGCTCGGGCGTGATGTCGGCTTTCGCCCGCGCCCACAGCGCGGAGGCCTGGTTGACCGTTTCGCTCTCGTCGGTGATCCGGTATTCCTGCTTGTCCGCATCCCACACCTCGCGGCGCATCAGGATCGGCAGCGCGATGTGGTCGGAATACTTGCGGATGATCGCCGCCAGCCGGCCGCGCGCCAGCAGGTCGTCCTGGTCCGGCCGCAGGTGCAGCGTGACCTCGGTGCCGCGTTCGGGACGGTCGATGCGCTCGATCGTGTATTCACCGTCTCCGGCCGACTCCCAGCGCACGCCGTCGGTCGCCGGCATGCCGGCGCGGCGTGTCAGGAGCGTCACCCGGTCGGCGACGATGAACGACGAGTAGAAGCCGACGCCGAACTGGCCGATCAGCCGCGCGTCCTTCGCCTGGTCGCCGGAGAGCGACGCGAAGAATTCGCGCGTGCCCGACTTGGCGATCGTCCCGATATGCGCGATCACCTCGTCGCGCGACATCCCGATGCCGTTGTCCCTGACCGAAATCGTGCGCGCCGTACGGTCGTACGTGACGGTGATCGAGAGGTCGGGATCGTCCTCGTAATACGCCGGGTGGTCGAGCGCCTCGAAGCGCAGCTTGTCCGCCGCGTCGGACGCGTTGGAGATGAGCTCGCGCAGGAAGATCTCGGGGTGGCTGTACAGCGAGTGGATCATCAGCTGCAAGAGCTGCTTCACCTCGGCCTGGAAGCCGTGGGTTTGCGGAGTGTTTGCCGTGGCCGTGGAGGTCGTGTCGTCGTTCATGTCCAGTTCCGTGGAATGATTTTCGTGGCGCGGGCGATCCGTGCAAGAATCCAAAAACCGCTGGGGGCCGCGTCGGCATTCATGTGGGAGCGGTTCGTGCCGATTCAAGCGTGAATGATAAGACATCTGCGCCGCCCCTTTCGGCGACGGCGCGTACACCCCGGATGCGAGCGAGCGCCAGCGCCACCCGTGACCCCGCCAGGAGGACCCGCATGTCGATCGAAACGTTCATGGCCGGCTACAAGCGCGCGTGGGAGGGCAGCGACGAGCATCTGCTGGCTTCGCTCTTTGCCCCGGACGGCATCTACCGCAACACGCCGTTCGCGGAGCAGCGGGGCCACGACGCCATCAAGGCGTACTGGCAACGGACGAAGCTGCAAAGCGACATTCGCCTCGACTATGAAATCCTGCACCGCGAGTCCGGCGGCGGCATCGCACACTGGCGCACGACGTACCAGGTGACGTCGGAGGAGCTGTTTCGTCTCTGGGGCCAGTCGACCGGGACCAACGTGCTGGCGCACACCGCCGGCGAGCCGCTGCCGCGTTTGATACTGGACGGCATCGCCCTCGCACAGTTCGACGCCGATGGCCTGTGTCGCGAGTTCCGGATCTGGTGGCACAGCCGCGCCGCCTGAGCCGCTTTGGCCGAGCCGCCCAGCCGGTTCCGCCCGTGCCCCGCGCAACGGGCGACGCCCGTTGGCAACATCGCCGGTCGGCGGCATCCCGTTCAAGGCGCGGCCACCAGCCGCATTCGCGCCCGGCTCCGCCGGTGGCGCACAATAACGCCTCCGCAATACTGGACGACCCGCAATGAACGACCTGTTCGACAATCCGATGGGGCTTCTGGGCTTCGAGTTCGTCGAATTCGCCTCGCCCACGCCCAACGTGCTGGAACCGGTGTTCGAGCTGCTCGGCTTCAGCCGCGTGGCCACGCACCGCTCGAAGGATGTCGCGCTGTACCGCCAGGGCGACATCAACTTCATCGTCAACAACGAAGTACCGAGCGTCGCGTCGTATTTCGCGACCGAGCACGGGCCATCCGCGTGCGGGATGGCGTTCCGCGTCCGCGATTCGCACAAGGCGTTCCAGTACGCGCTGGCACAGGGCGCGCAACCGGTCGACCTGCCGCCGGGTCCGATGGAACTGAAGCTGCCGGCGATCAAGGGCATCGGCGGCGCGCCACTGTACCTGATCGACCGCTTCGGCGACGGCGAATCGATCTACGACATCGATTTCCGGTTCATCGACGGCGTCGACCGGCATCCGAAAGGCCACGGCTTCTCGATCATCGACCACCTGACGCACAACGTCTATCGCGGCCGCAT
>JBDTNR010000443.1:0-3429 GCA_039933655.1 Betaproteobacteria bacterium
CGCCGGCGCCCTGGAATGCGTACGGGCTGGTGCGCGGTTTGAACGCGCCGCCGCGCATGAGCTTCGCACCGCCCGCCGCGACTGCCGCCGCGGCATCGCGCATCTGCGGCTCCGTCTCGACCGAGCACGGGCCAGCGATCATCTGTACCGCCTGGCCGCCGATGGGAATGCCCCGCACGCGAACGACGGTGCTCGCCCGATGCCATTCGCGCGCGACGAGCTTGTACGGCTTCAGGATGTGCAGCGCCCGCTCGACGCCGGGCAGCGTCTCGAACATGGTGGGCGAGAGACGGCGCTCGTCGCCGATGGCGCCGATCAGCGTACGCTCGGTGCCGCGCGACACGTGCACGGCAAGACCTTCCGCGCGAATCCGTGTTTCGACGGCGGCGATCGCGGAATCGCCGGCCTCCGGTTGCATGACGACGATCATGGCAGCACTCCTCCTGGCTGTATGCGAGACAAACGGCGGGCACAAAAACATTCGGGCGGCCTTTGGGGCCGCCCGAATCGTGGAATCCTTGTTGACTGTTGCCGGAAATCTACGGTCGCGCCTGCCCCTCTGGATCGTTGCTCCAGAAATAGAACGCAAACGCATACGAACGCGCCGCCGGCGGCGTGTTCGTGAACGAGGGCGAGGGCGAAGTGCACAGGCGAATCATGGAATCAGCCTAGCATGCAGGAAGGCAGCGGCGCAATCATCGGGCACAGTCGTCGCACGAGCCCCTGACGGTGACATCGACTTCGCGCCGGCGGAAGCCACGCGGCAGGCTGATCGCCGGCATCCGGGCCTCGTCCAGGCAGATCACCTTGCCACAGTCGCTGCACTGGAAATGCGCATGCGCGGCGCCGGCGGCAGCGCCGGCCGCCGCGAAGCGCCAGACGCGGTCGTCACCGGCGAGCTTGTGCGCCAATGCGTGCTCGGTCAGCCAGTCGAGGACACGGTACAGCGTCACGCGATCGACGTCGCGACCGTGCTGCAGCCGCCGTTCGACCTCGTGATGGGTGAGCGCCTCGCGCGCGGCGAGCAGCACGGCCAGCACGGCGATGCGCGCCTTGGTCGGGCGCGCGCCCTGTCCGGCCAGCAGGGTTTGTGCGGCGCCGGCGCGCGCGGGGTGGCTTGCGGTGTCAATGCTGTGGCGGGGCATCGGCGATCAACGATCGGTTCGTGATCGCCGATGATACGCCGGCGTCGTTGCGCGGGCCGTCGCGCATGCCCGCACGCCGATGTTCCAGCTTAGGGGTCAGAGCGATAATCACCGGCTGGCTCCTACGAATGCCAGTTGTTGACCGTCGCGGCCGATGATTATCGCTCTGACCCCTAAGCCGGGCACGATTGCGTACCCGCACGACACGAAAGAGTCGGCCGTCGGCACGCGCGCCCGTCAGTTGTTCTTCCGCCAGTTCTCGATCTCGCGCTCGAGCGCTTCGGCCACATAGGCGCGCAGGAGTTCGCCGACGTGCTGGTTAATCGTCGACACAAGATCGGCGCTCGCTCGATCGACGATTGGCTGCAGCCGGCGGCCGAGCTGCTCGCGCAGGCCCGTGTCGGTGAAGAGATCGATCCGCTGCAGCACCTGCATCCGGATTTCTTCCGCCACCACGTCCCAGCGTGCCTGGTCGGCGGCCATGGCTGCCGCCGGATCAGACGCGGCGGCAATCGCTGGCGCGCGCCCGGAAATGGGCGCGTCGTCCGTGGCCGCGCTTCCACTCGGCGTTGCCGGCAGGTCCGCGACGTCCCCGGCCACCCGGACCGGTGCGGGCGCGGGTGGTAACGCGGATGCGACGATAGGCTCGGGTGGGATCGCCGCGCCGGAAACGGCGACCGGCTCGTCCGGCAGCGGCAGCGTCTCCGCCGTCGGCGCGTCATCGAATTCCCCGGCGGCCGGGGCGGCCAAGGCGACGGTCCCAGCCTCCCCCATCCACTCGTCGAACTCCGTGTCCGACCCCGCGCCGGGCGACTCTTCCACTACCGTGCCGGCGGGCCCTGCCAGTTCCGCTGGCACCGGTTCGGCCGATGCCTCGTCGGCGACGACATCGTCCCCCGTGGCGACGGGCGCGTCCCACGTCGCGACGGGCGCATCCCACTTCGCGACGGGCGTATCGCGGTCCGCGGCGAGCTGGACGTCCCATTCGTCGTCGACGACCAGCGGCGCCATCTCGTCCTGCGTCTCGTCCTGCGTCTCGTCCTGCGTCTCGTCCTGCGTCTCGTCCCGCGGTTCGTCGACCACCTCGTCCGGCGCGGCGGGCAGCGACGATGCTCGCGCGCCGGTGGCGTCCGCGCTCGCGGCCGGAAGCATCGGCGCGAACGTCGCCGTGAGCGCCGTCGCCGAGACCGCTGCCGGCGGCGTCGAGCCCACCACGGGGGCGGTGGATGGAACCACTGCGAACGGCGGGACGGGCGCCACCGCGAAAGGCGCCAACTCGCGCTCGAAGTCGTCCTCGACCGGTGCGGTCAGCTCGATCTCTTCGTGCTCCGCCGACTCGATCAGCGTCTCGTCAACGCTGCGCTCGGGCTTCACGCTCGGGACGATGGCGATGGAATCCGGCGCACTGCCCGTCACCGAGGGCTCGCCCGCTTCGAATTCGAGCCAATCCGAAGGCTCGCCTTCGCGCAGCATCGAATCGCCGGCTTCGACGTGGTCGGGAGCGACGTGCTCGGTCAGCGTCGGAATCGAATCCGGCGGTGGAGGCGCCGGCGGTTGCGGCGGCGGCGGACGCAGCGTAACGCGCAGATCCGGCGTGGGCGAAACCGAATCCGTCAGCACCGGGATGTCGTCGCCCGCGCCCGACCGATTCCGGCGCATCAGCGCGTCCGCCTGTTCGAGCAGTTCACGCGCTGTCGGCATGGCGCTAACCTCGCTCGCGCAGGTCGTGATGGCGCAGCTCGTAGCCGCGCTCGCGATAGAACCGGAACCGTTCGCGGCCCGCAGCCGCGTCATCGTCGCCCACGACCTCGGCGAGACGCTCGAAGCGGCTGAAGAACGGTGGTGGCTCCGCATGCAGGTTGACGAGTACCGCCGCCGGGCCCGCGTGCTCGAGTCGATGATCGATCAGGAGCGGCGTCTCGGCCGCCAGCGGGCTGTCGATCCGGCAATGTGGCAGGAACCCAGTTGCCGGCGATATCCAGAGCAGGCGGTCGAGCGCGTCGGTCGTGGCGGCGTCGGGGGTCAACACGCGCGCGCTGCCGTGCGCGGCCACGGCCTTGGCCACCAGCCGCGCGACCACCACCAGGCGGTCGGCGACGTGCGTGTAGAAATCGATCGTGGTCATGCGCCTCCCGGCGCCCGCAGCTTCACGTCGCAGGATTCTCCTGGGCCAGCAGCCAGGTGACGAGCAGCGGGACCGGTCGTCCCGTCGCGCCCTTTTCCTTGTGATCCTTCCACGCGGTGCCCGCGATGTCGAGGTGCGCCCAGTCGTACTTCTTGGTGA
>JBDTNR010000444.1:0-3428 GCA_039933655.1 Betaproteobacteria bacterium
ACGCGATGAGGTCGGCGGTCTCCTGCGCTTCGCCCAGCGCTTCCATCCGGTTCTTCCCCACCTCCAGCGCCAGCGCCGCGCCGATGAAATAGACGCGCTCCTCGATCAGCGCCACCGCGCGGCGCAACAGGCGCACACGTTCCTCCCACGGCGTCGTCGCCCACGCCGGAAACGCGCGCCGGGCGGCCGCGACCGCATCGCGCGCGTGGACGTCCTCGCCGGCCTGGAAGCGGCCGAGCACGTCGCGCGTGTCGATCGGCGACCGGACGGCAAACTGCCGCGGCGCGCGAACGTCGTGCCCGCCGATCAGCATCGGATGCTCGCCCCCCAGGTGCCCGCGAATGAGCGCGAGCGCCTGCTCGAAGCGCTCGTGCAGTTCCGGCGGAGGATCGAACATCGTCGAATAGGTGAGCTTGAATCCGGTGTTCATCGCTTAAACTCCAGCAGGCAGGCATTCGGTCAACAACGAATCGAGCAGCGACAATCCGCGATCGAGTTCCGCGTCGCCCATCACCAGCGGTGGCGCCAGCAGCACCAGGTTGCCGCGCACGGCGAAGGAGACATCGCGCGCCAGGCCCAGGGCGACCAAGCGTCGCAACTCCGGCGCCGTTTGCGGCCACGGACTTAGGGGTTCCCGCGTCGCGCGGTCGCGCACCAGTTCGATCACCCAGAATGCGCCATCGCCGCGGACCTCGCCAATGGCCGGATGCCGGGCGGCAAGCAGGCAGAGCCGTGCGCGCATCGTCGCGCCGATCGCCGCCGCGCGCTCGATCAGCCGCTCGTCGCGATAGGCCGCGAGCGCGGCCAAGCCGGCGGCACACGACAGCGGATGCCCCGAATACGTAAGACCGGTCTCCAGCATGCGCGTTTCGAAGAACTCCGCAACACGGGGTGAGACCAGCAGCGCGCCCAGCGGCGCGTGAGCGCCGGTCAGACCCTTGGCGAGCGTTACGAGGTCGGGCCTCCCGGCGCTCCCGTAGCGTTGCCATCCGAACCATTCGCCGACGCGGCCGAACGCGCTCATTACCTCGTCGGCGATCAGCAGAGCGCCGTGTTCGTCGCAGACGCTCCGTAGTCGTGGCCAGTATTCCAGCGGCGCGACGATGCCGTTGGTGCCCGCATGCGGTTCCATGATGACGGCGGCGACGTTGCCCTGCGCGGCGGCCAGCGCGGCGCCGACCTCGTCGGCGCACCGGATGCCGCAAGCGGGACGCACGAGCCCCCACGGACAGCGATAGCAGTACGGCGGCGGTACATGCGCGACATTGGGCAACGCTGACGGCAACGACTTGACGCGCGCATCGCCCGACAGCGCCATCGTCGCGAACGTCGCACCGTGGTAGCTGCGGTCGCGGGCGACGATGCGCCCCTCCGGCTTCCCGGTGTACCAGCGCGCGAGCTTGACGGCGTTCTCGTTGGCGTCGGCACCCGCAAGCGTGAACAACACCCGCCCGCCGGCGAATCCGGCCAGGTCCAGGAGCTCATGCGCGAGCGCCTGCCGCGGCCGCGCGCCCCAGGCGCTGGTCACGAAGCACAGCGAATCTGCCTGCGCCTTGATGGCGGCGACCACGCGCGGGTGCTGGTGCCCCAGGTTCGAACACTCGGCGAGCGACGAGAAGTCGAGGATCTCGCGGCCGTCGGCCGTGACCAGCATCGCGCCCCGGCCGCCGACGATCGTCGGCGCGCGCCAGTCGGCCTGCACGCACCACGTGTGCAGCACGTCGGGCTCGAAAAGGGGCGATGGGTCGGACTTCACGAGGGCGGAGTTCGGGGTCGTTCCGAGGGGGACGCCGAGGCGTGGGCGTCGGCCCGCCGGGGAAGCGGGCCCCAAGCGGCCGTTCCGCTGCATCTGCGGAAACGCGAATCCGACGGCGGATTAGACGAGATCGGCCGCCGGACCGAGGATCTGCTCGCGCAGCTCACGATACCGCGGGAGTTGCGGCGGGTAGACGCAGAGATACTTCACCTGGGCCGCCTGCAGACAGCGCTGCTTGATCACTTCGAGCTTCTGGTCCCGCGGATTGATGACCTGATCCGGCTCCTTCGAATCGACGATCGCGATGATCGTCATGTCGCGGTCGCAGACGACGAAGCCGACGTGCTGGTTGGCGATCTTGCGGAACGCGCGCAACCGCTCCATGCCCTGCGGGCCGATCTTCACCTGCAGCACGTCGGCCAGGCGGACACGCGCAAAGATCTCGTTGCGGGGAAACGCCGCCTTGAGCAGCAGGTAGACGACGCTTTCCGCCTTGGTGAGGAAGCGCGGCCGCAGCAGGTAGAGGCCCGGCAGTTCGGCGGACGACAGCAGACGCGTGGTTTCGCCCTCCGTCCACTGCGCGACGGTGTTCGGCGAATCGGCCCCGCCGCGCGCCGTGCCGCGAATCGCCCGGCTTCGCCGCACGAAGCCGATGACGACGACGACGATCAGAATCGCCATCATCAGCGCAAAGAGCACTCCCTGATTCATCGAACCCTATCCCCTCCGCGGTCAGTGGACTTGTGCGCCACAATGACCTCGCCTTATACGATTCTGTTCGGCAGCTTTCCCCAATAATCCCTTGTAGTCTAAAGCATTTGGGGAATGCAACGCCAACGCCAGGCGCGCGCGGGCGGCAGACAACGGCTTCCGGCACTGTCGCCCGAAGTCCGGTGTGTACGACAATCCAGGAACGCCACGGGGCCGTTGCAGGCTTCGGCGGGCATGGCGCCCGGTTTGGCCGCGGCGCCCGCGATTTTGTAGCCGCCAACGGGTGCGGCGCCTTGTCGCGAACGCGCAACAAAAGCAAAGCCCGGCACGAGGCCGGGCTTTGCTGTGGTCGCATGGCGGACCGCAGGCCGGGGAAGGGCGCCATCGGGTTGCCGATGCGCGCCCCGCCTCTAGCCGGCTTACATGTCCATGTCGCCCATGCCGCCCATGCCGGCACCGCCGCCCTTTTCGTCCTTGGGCAGTTCGGCCACCATGGCTTCGGTCGTCAGCAGCAGCGATGCCACCGACGCCGCGTTTTGCAGCGCAAAACGCGTCACCTTGGTCGGATCGACGACGCCCATCTCCACCAGGTCGCCATACAGGCCGGTTTGGGCGTTGAAGCCATAGTTGCCCTTGCCTTCGACGACCTTGTTGACGACGACCGACGGCTCGTCACCCGCGTTGGCGACGATCTGCCGCAACGGCTCTTCCAGTGCGCGCAGCACGATCTTGATGCCGGCGTCCTGGTCCGAGTTGTCGCCCTTCAGGCCCTTCAGGTTCGAGCGGGCGCGCAGGTAGGCAACACCACCGCCGGCGACGATGCCTTCCTCGACGGCCGCCCGGGTCGCGTGCAGCGCGTCTTCGACGCGCGCCTTCTTTTCCTTCATCTCGACTTCGGTGGCCGCTCCGACCTTGATCACCGCGACACCGCCGGCGAGCTTGGCCACGCGCTCCTGCAGCT
>JBDTNR010000445.1:0-3427 GCA_039933655.1 Betaproteobacteria bacterium
GTCGCCAACCAGCCGACGTGGGGGTTGGACATCGGCGCCGTCGGCTTCGTCCACCAGCAGCTGCTCGACGCGTGCGCGCGCGGCGCCGCGGTGCTGCTGATCTCGGACGACTTGGACGAGATCTTCGCGCTCGCCGATCGCGTGGCCGTCATGCATGCCGGTCGGCTGACGGCGACGCGGTCCACCGGCGAATGGGATCTGGCGTCGATCGGGATGGCGATGGCCGGTTCGCACGCGGGCGGAGACACGCATGCGGCTTGAGGCGCGCGGGGAGGTCTCGCGGGTGATGCTGGTCGCCGCGCCGTTCGCGGCGGTCGCGTTCACGCTGGCGATCGCCGGACTCTTCGTCGCCTGGGCCGGCGCGCCGCTGTGGCGCACCTATGCGCTGATCTTCGACGGCGGGTTCGGGTCGCGCTTCGCGTGGGCGGAGACATTGACGCGGGCCACGCCGCTGATCCTGACCGGACTGTCGGCGGCCGTCGCGTTTCGCGCGCGCTTCTACAACATCGGCGCGGAAGGCCAGCTCTACGCGGGCGCGCTGGCCGCCGTCGCCATCGGCGGCCTGCACGGCGGCACCGGCTTCGCCGCGCATCCGGCGCTGCTGTTTCCGGCGATGCTCCTGGCCGCGATGCTGGCGGGCGCGGTGCTGCTGCTGGTGCCGGCGCTGTTGCGGACGCGGCTGGGCGTCGACGAGGTGGTGACGACGCTGCTGCTCAACTTCATCGTGCTGCTGTTCGTGTCGATGATGCTCGACGGGCCGATGAAGGACCCGACGGCGATGGGTTGGCCGCAGAGCGTCGCTCTGAGCGACGAGATGCAGCTCGAAAAACTGATCGAGCGCACGCGCGTGCACACCGGGCTCCTGTGGGCGGTGGGGCTCGCCGCGCTGTTGTGGGCGGTGCTCAAGTACTCGACGTTCGGCTTCGCAGTGCGCGCCGTGGGCGCGAACGTGCGCGGCGCAGCGTTCGTCGGCGTGCCGGTGACGCGGACGATGGTCGCCGTCGCCATGCTGTCGGGCGCGCTCGCCGGCCTGGCGGGCGCCATCGAGGTCGCCGGACGCACGGCCTACGTGACGCTCGACATGTCGCCGGGCTACGGCTACAGCGGCATCGTCATCGCGATGCTGGCGGGATTGAATCCGCTCGGCGTGGTCGCCGCCGCGATTTTCGTCGCGGGCGTGCTGGTCGGCGCCGACAGCATGAGCCGCGGCGTCGCGGTGCCGACGTACATCGCCGAGGTGATCGTCGCCATCTCGCTCTTGTCGATGCTCGTCGCGACGGCGTTTGCGCGCTACCGGCTGAAGTGGCGCTGATGGCCGGCGAAATCCTGGCGCTGCTGGCCACCGCCGATTTCTGGGCGGCGGTGCTGCGCATCGCCACGCCGCTGATCCTGGGCACGCTGGGCGTGCTGCTGTGCGAACGGGCTGGCGTACTCAACCTCGGCATCGAAGGGATCATGGTCGCGGGCGCGCTGACCGGGTGGCTCGCCGTTTACTTCGGCGCGGGACTGATGGCAGGCGTGGCGGTGGCGGCGCTCACCGGTGCGGCGTTCGGCCTGCTGCATGCGCTGCTGACGGTGCCGCTCGCGCTGTCGCAGCACGTGGCGGGCCTGGGCATCACGATGTTCGCGACCAGCGTGTCGTACTACGCGTATCGCGTGAGCTTTCCCAATGTGACGACACCGCCGACGATCCAGCCGTTCGCCGACATGGCGTGGCTCGGCCTGCCGGTGCTCGCGAAGCTGACGCCGATGACGCTGCTCGCGCTGCTCGCCGTACCGGCGATCGCATGGCTGCTGTACCGGACGCCCGCGGGACTCGCCGTGCGGATGGTGGGCGAGAACCCGTCGGCGGCGGAAGGGCAGGGATTGAATGTCAACGCCGTGCGCACCGGCGCGGTCGTCGCGGGATCGGCGCTGATGGGCGTGGCCGGCGCGTTCCTGACCCTCTCGGCGTTCAATGCGTTCTTTTTCAACATGGTCAACGGCCGCGGATGGATCTGCGTCGCGCTGGTCGTGTTCGCGAGCTGGCGGCCGGGCAAGGCGCTGCTCGGCGCGCTGCTGTTCGCGTTCTTCGACGCCTTGCAGTTGCGGCTGCAGCAGGCCGGCGGCGACGGCGTGCCGTACCAGGTGTACCTGATGCTGCCGTACGTGCTGTCAATCCTCGCCCTGGTGCTGGTGGCGCGGCGGGCGACGTATCCGCAGGCGTTGATGAAGCCGTATCGCAAGGGCGAGCGGTGAATTGAGGATGAATTGAGGGTGGATTGAGGGTCAGACTCGTGAATTGAGGCAGGTGCGCGCCAGGTCATGAACGTCATCGGCGAGTGCCGCCACGACAACTCACGTGCTGACCATTCGCCGCCGACGGCAGGCGCCAACCCAGGGGGCGTTGGTATATTGTTGTCCTTTGCGGGAGTCGAAGTCATGAGCACCGATACGCAGCCGACGAAACACATCCGCCTGACCTCGCATCCGGTCGAGGCGGGCGGCGCCGTGCCGACGATCCGCTGGGGCCACGCCGATCCGCTCGAGCGGGGACCGGTGATCGGCAGCACGTCCAATCGCATCCAGCGCAACGTCATCGGCACGCACAGCGGATCGTACGGCGTGTACCGCGCGCTCGCCGTGGCCGCCGGCGCGCTGCTGCGCGGCCACAAGCCCGATCTCACCGACACGATGCCGACCGATCCGATCGGCCCGTTCCCGGCATGGGGGGACCCCGCCAAGATCGTGTCGATGGACCCGTTCGGCGCCATCGTCACCGACGTGTTCCGTGACTGGATCGGGCAGGGCTTCGACATCCGCCCGACGATCGCGGTCACGAAGGCGCACATCGACATGCCGGAAGTGCACCAGGCGATCGCCGCCGGCCGGCTCGAGGCCGACGGCCGCATCCTGCTCGCCAACGGTTCGGCAGTGGTGACCAAGGCGGCCATCGAACCTGTCTGGTGGCTTCCCGGTGTGGCGAAGCGCTTCGGCTGCAGCGAGGCCGACCTGCGGCGCGCGCTGTTCGAGGAGACGGGTGGCATGTACCCGGAACTCGTGACGCGCAGCGACCTCGACGTATTCCTGCCGCCGATCGGCGGCCAGACGGTCTACGTGTTCGGCAACCATCACGACCTGGCAAGGCCCGAGGTCACGCTCACCGCCCGCGTGCACGACGAATGCAACGGCTCCGACGTGTTCGGCTCCGACATCTGCACGTGCCGTCCGTATCTGACGCATGCGATCGAGGAATGCATCCGTGGTGCGCAGCAGGGCGGCGTCGGACTTGTCGTCTATTCGCGCAAGGAGGGCCGCGCGCTCGGCGAGGTCACCAAGTTTCTCGTCTACAACGCGCGCAAGCGGCAGGTGGGCGGCGACTCGGCCACCAATTATTTCCTGCGCACCGAATGCGTGGCCGGCGTGCAGGACATGCGCTTCCAGGAAC
>JBDTNR010000446.1:0-3423 GCA_039933655.1 Betaproteobacteria bacterium
GGCGAGCATCGCCACTGTGCGCATGACGACAAGCCCCGCGACATCGTCGACGACGGACACCGCGATACCCGCCGCCTGCAGCGCGCCGGTGCACGCCGCCGCCGCCGCGTCCGCGCACTGGTCGGCGCGCGCGACCGCCAGCCGCGTGCACGTCGCATAGTCGAGTGCAAGGTCGTATACGAGCACGTTCGGCTGCCTGCTCACCGCGGCGATCGCGGTGGCGGTGCGTCCGTCGGACGGCACGACTAGCGCATCGCCGACCATGAAATGGCCGGCCGCGATCGCGGCATCCGCCGGCATCGCCGCGACGTCGAATCCGGCGGCGAGCCACCGGTCGCGCAGGCCGTCGGTCAGTGGATCGCAGCCGGCCACGCGGATGCGCGTGGGCCGCGGCTGCGCGCCTTCGGTCCGCGGCGCGGGCCTGGCGACGTCGGTCCCGTACCGGTAGAAGCCACGACCTGTCTTGCGGCCGAGGTAGCCCGCCGCCACCAGTTCCTGCTGTGCGAGCGAAGGCGCGAAGCGTGCATCCTGGAAGTAGGCGTCCCAGACGCTCTTGGTCACCGCGAGGTTCACGTCGTGCCCGACCAGGTCCATCAGTTCGAACGGCCCCATGCGGAAGGCCCCCGCCTCGCGCATCACCGCGTCGATCGTCGCCGGATCGGCGGCGCGCTCCATCAGCAGCCGCAAGGCCTCGCCATAGAACGGCCGCGCACAGCGGTTGACGATGAATCCCGGCGTGGACGCCGCATGCACGGGAAGCTTGCCCCATGCCTTCGCGGTGGCGTGCACGGCGGCCGCCACCTGCGGGTCGGTCGCGAGTCCGCTCACCACCTCGACCAGCGGCATCACCGGCGCCGGGTTGAAGAAGTGCATGCCGACGATCCGTCCCGGATGCTTCATGCCCGCCGCGAGCCCGGTGATCGACAGCGACGACGTGTTGGTGGCCAGAATCGCTTCAGGGGCGACGATCACTTCGAGTTCCCGCAACAGCTTGCGCTTGACGTCCATGTCCTCGACGATGGCCTCCACCACCAGCGCGGCGCTCACCAGGTCGCCCAGCGCGTGGACGGCGACGATGCGCGCTGCCGCGGCGTCGGCATCACCCTGCGCCAGCTTGCCCTTCGCCGCGAGGCCGGCCAGCGTCTCGCCGATCTTCGCCTTCGCCTGGTCGGCAGCGCCCATCCGGTTGTCGAACAGGTGCACGCGATGGCCGGATTGCGCGGCGATCTGCGCGATGCCCGCGCCCATCGCGCCGGCGCCGATCACGCCGATCGTGCGGTCGCGCAGGATGGCTTCGTGAGTGGTCATTTCAACGCCCGGGGCTCATTGGCCGGTAAAGCGCGCCGGGCGCTTGGCGATGAATGCCGCGACGCCTTCGCGATAGTCGGCGCTGTTGCCGAGTTCGCGCTGCAGGTCGCGCTCGAGATCGAGCTGCGCTTCGAGCGTGGCGCCCGCCGCCGCGTGCAGCGCTTGCTTGATCGCCGCCAGGCCGCGCGTGGGGGCCTGCGCCAGTTGCGCGAGCAGCGCGTCGACCGTGGATGCGAGTTCGGCATCGTCGACGCACTTCCAGATCAGGCCCCAGTCGGCCGCCTGTTGCGCCGTGAGCTTGTCGCCGAGCAACGCGAGTCCCATTGCGCGGGCCGTACCCACGAGGCGTGGCAGGAAATAGGTGCCGCCCGAATCCGGGATCAGGCCGATCCTGCAGAACGCCTGGATAAAGCTCGCCGATTGCGCGGCAACGACGATGTCGCAGGCGAGTGCCAGGTTCGCGCCCGCACCCGCCGCCACGCCGTTCACCGCGCAGACGACCGGCAACGGAAGCGCACGCAGCGCGAGCACCAGCGGCCGGTAGTTGTTCTCGATCGATTCACCCAGATCGACCGGGGCGGCGCCAGGCGCCACGGCGCGGTCGGACAGGTCCTGCCCGGCGCAGAAGCCGCGGCCAGCCCCCGTGACGAGCAGCACGCGCACCGACTGGTCACCCTTGACCTGCGCGAGCGCGTCGCGCAGTTCCGCGTGCATTGCCGACGTGAAGCTGTTCAGGCGGTCCGGTCGGTTGAACGTGATGCGGGCAATGCCGTCCGCGGATTCGTACAGGATCGATTCGTACGTCATGGTCTGCATGCGGTCGCCGTCAGACATGCAGGCGATGCTGGACGACGCGGAAGCGATTCGCGACGTATGCCGCATCCGTCAGCGCCGCATTCGCCGCCGGATTGGCACCGGTGCCGTGGAAGTCCGAGAACGCCGCCGACTGGTTGACGAACACGCCGCCGGTCAGGTTGATCGACAGCGCGACGCCCGCGTCCTCCGCCACTTCGATCGCACGGTCGACGACGTCGCCATCCGTCGAATACACCGAAAGCGTGAGCGCCCCGTGTCCGCGGACAGCGTCGCGCGCGATCGCCAGGCTTTCCTGCGTGTCGGCGGTGCCGATGACGAACGCGATGGGACCGAACCATTCGTTGAGGTAGGTCGCGCGATCGGCGGCCGCGAGTTTGACGATCAGCGGCGTGCGGACCGTGGCGTCCGGAAACGCCGGATGCGCGATCGCCAGCGTGTCGAGCACCACGGTGCCGAGCGAGCGCGCGGCCTCCAGGCGGCGCAGCACACCGTCGTTCTGCACGGCGCCCAGCACCTCGACTGCGCGGGCGGGATCGGCGAGCAGCTTGCGCACGGCCTCGGCGATTCCTTCGGCGACCTCGTCGACCGACAGGTGGCCGTCGGCGGTGTCGATCCCGTCCTTGGGCACGTAGATGTTCTGCGGCGCGGTGCACATCTGGCCGGTGTAGAGCGACAGCGAAAACGCAATGTTGCGCGCCACGGCCTTGAAGTCGGCGGCGCTGTCGATGATGATCTGGTTGACGCCGGCCTTTTCGGTATAGACCTGCGCCTGCCGCGCATGCTCCTCCAGCCAGCGGCCGTTGGCGGTGCTGCCGGTGAAGTCGATGATCCGCACCTCCGGCCGCAGCGCGAGTTCCTGCGCGACGTTATCTCCCGCGCTGTGCGCGAACAGCGTGACGACGTTCGGGTCCATGTCCGCCTCGACCAGCACTTCGCGCGCGATCTTCACGGTGATGGCCAGCGGGAGGATCGCTGCCGGATGCGGCTTCACGATGACGGCATTGCCCGTGGCGAGATCGGCGAAGATCCCGGGGTATCCGTTCCATGTCGGAAACGTGCAGCAGCCGATGACGAGGCCGATGCCGCGCGGCACGACGCGAAAGCGCTTTTCCATGCGGATAGGCTCGTTCTTGCCCTGCGGTTTTTCCCAGTGCGCGCTCGCCGGGACCCGGCGCAATTCGTCCCAGGCGTACGCCACGGCCTCGAGCCCGCGGTCCTGCGCGTGCGGACCGCCCGCCTGGAAGGCCATCATGAACGCCTGCCCGGTCGTATGCATGACGGCATTGGCGATCTCGAAGC
>JBDTNR010000447.1:0-3418 GCA_039933655.1 Betaproteobacteria bacterium
CGGCCAGTCTCGCTCTCCTGCTTCTGCTGCGATTCCTCGACGCTCATCAGGTTCAGCTGCCACCCGGTGAGTTCCGAGGCGAGCCGCACGTTCTGCCCGCTGCGGCCGATCGCAATCGCCAGGTTCTCCTCGTCGACGACGACGTCCATCGCGTGCCTTTCCTCGTCGACCAGGATGCTCTGCACTTCCGCCGGCGCCAGCGCGTTGATGACGAACTTCGCCGGATCCTCGGAGAACAGGATGATGTCGACGCGTTCGCCGGCCAGCTCGTTGGTGACGGCGTTGACGCGGGAGCCGCGCATGCCGATGCACGTGCCCTGTGGGTCGAGGCGCGGATCGTTGGACTTGACGGCGATCTTCGCGCGGATGCCGGGGTCGCGGGCAGCCGCCTTGATTTCGATCAGGCCTTCCTCGATCTCCGGCACCTCGAGTTCGAACAGCCGCATGAGGAAATCGGGCGCGATGCGCGACAGGATGAGCTGCGGACCCTTGGCCGCGCGGTCGATCTTCATCACGTAGGCGCGCACGCGGTCGCCGACGCGCAGCATCTCCTTCTGGATCAGCTGGTCGCGCGGAATCACGCCTTCGATGCGGCCCGACTCGACGATGATGTTCCCGCGCTCGATGCGCTTGACCGTGCCTGTCAGCAGGTTGTCCTCGCGCTCGAGGAAGTCGTTCAGGATCTGCTCGCGCTCGGCATCGCGGATCTTCTGCAGGATCACCTGCTTCGCCGCCTGCGCGCCGATGCGGCCGAACTCGATCGGCTCCAGCGGCTCCTCGACGACGTCCCCCAGCTTGAGCTCGGGGTCACGCTCGGCGGCGTCGGTGATCGCGATCTGGTGCGCCGGCTCCTCGTGCTCCTCGTCGGGCACGATGGTCCAGCGGCGGAACGAATCGTAGTCACCGGTTTCGCGGTCGATCGACACGCGGGCGTCGATCTCCTGATTGGGGAAGCGCTTCTTCGTTGCCGAAGCCAGTGCGGACTCGAGCGCGACGAAGACGATCTCCTTCGGCACGTTCTTTTCGCGCGCGAGGGCGTCAACCAGAAGCAGCAATTCGCGGTTCATTTCGCTTTTCTCCACTCGATCTTCGGTACCAGCCGGCAACGGTCGATCGCCGCAAAGGGGATCGTCCGCACGCCGGTCGCGGCTTCCAGAAGGATGTTGTCGCCTTCCACGCCGCGGAGGATGCCTTTCCAGCGCCGGGCACCATCGGTGAGTTCGCGCAGGTTGAGCTGCACTTCCTCGCCGGTGAAGCGCACGTAGTCGGCCAGTTTGGTCAGCGGCCGGTCGAGTCCCGGAGACGAGACTTCCAACCGGTCGTAATCGATGTTTTCCACCGTGAACAGATGGGTCAGGTGATTGCTGACCCGGGCGCAGTCGTCCACGTTGACGCCCTTGCCGTCGGGCTTGTCGATGAAAACGCGCACGAGCCTGCCCTTGGGAGACATTTCCCAGTCCACGAGCTCGTACCCCATCGGGGGCAGCGTCATTTCCAGCAATTCGCCCAGTCTCATCCGCGGTCCCCGCCGCCCCCTCAAGCGTCCAGAGGGGTGCCGGCGGCGTCCATTTGCCAATCGATCAAGAAAAAAAAATGGGCCGTTCCCAGCCCATTTCTCCTGCAATTCCATTGTTCGCAGCCCAAAATTATAGCAGGAAACGCGATGCCTTTGAAGGGAAAGCCCGCCCCGCCCCGGACTTCGCCGCCCAAGGCGCCGGCGCGGCGGGCGCGACACCCTTCGCTCCCGCACCGCGTCGCGCCGCCGGCAGGCTACACTTTCGGACTTCCCGCGCGCCTCACCCGACTTAGGAACCTTCCCATGCCCGATCCCATGCTCATCGCCCGCCACGGCGACATCGAATGCGCGTTGCTGCCGGCCCTTGTCAATCGTCACGGCCTCATCACCGGCGCGACCGGCACCGGCAAGACCGTCACGCTGCAGGTCATCGCCGAACGCCTGTCGGCTATCGGCGTGCCCGTGTTCATGTCGGACGTGAAGGGCGACCTCTCCGGACTCTCCCAGCCGGGCGCGACCTCGCCCAAGTTCGACGAGCGGATGAAGCTCATCGGCGCCAAAGCGCCGGCGTTCACCGGCTTTCCCACGGTCTTCTGGGACGTGTATGGCGAGCAGGGACACCCGGTGCGGGCGACGGTCTCCGACATGGGCCCCCTGCTGCTCGGCCGCATCCTGAATCTCAACGACACACAGGAAGGTGTGCTCACGCTGGCCTTCAAGATCGCCGACGATAATGGCCTCTTGCTGCTGGACTTGAAGGACCTTCGCGCCCTGCTCCAGCATGTTGGGGACAATGCGCAACAATTCCAGACCACTTATGGCAACGTGTCTGCAGCCTCGATCGGCGCGATCCAGCGCGGACTGCTGACGCTCGAGAGCCAGGGCGCCGAGCGCTTCCTGGGCGAGCCGATGCTCGACGTCGACGACCTCTTGCAGACCGTGGACGGGAAAGGCGTGATCAACATCCTGGCGGCCGACCGCCTGATGCAGTCGCCCAAGGTGTACTCGACGCTGCTGCTGTGGCTCCTTTCCGAGTTGTATGAGCGGCTGCCCGAAGTGGGCGACCGCGACAAGCCGAAGCTCGTGTTCTTCTTCGACGAGGCGCACCTGCTGTTCACCGACGCGCCGAAGCCGCTGCTCGAGAAGATCGAGCAGGTCGTCCGCCTGATCCGCTCGAAGAGCGTCGGCGTGTTTTTCGTCACGCAGAACCCGCTCGACGTGCCGGACACGGTGCTGGGGCAGCTCGGCAACCGCGTGCAGCACGCGCTGCGCGCATTCACGCCGCGCGACCAGAAGGCCGTCAAAGCAGCGGCGGAGACGATGCGCGCCAATCCGAAGTTCAAGACCGAGGACGCGATCACCGAACTCGGCGTCGGCGAGGCATTGGTGTCGTTCCTCGACGCGAAGGGGCGCCCCAGCGTCACCGAACGCGTCTACATATTGCCGCCGGCGAGCCGCATCGGTCCGGCGACGCCGGACGAGCGCCGTGCGACGATGGCCGAATCCCCGGTCACCGGCATCTACGATAAGACGGTCGATCGCGAATCGGCCTACGAAAAGCTGAAAGCGCGCGCCAGCGCCGCCGTGCCGGCCGCCGGATCCGCGCCGGGCGCGCCGGCAGGCGAAGCGGGCGGCGGGATGATGGGCGGCCTGAAGGACATGATCTTCGGGTCGACCGGGCCGCGCGGCGGCCGGCGCGAAGGCATGATCGACGCGATGGCCAAGACAGCCGGCCGCACAGCGAGTTCGGCGATCACGCGCGAAATCGTGCGCGGCGTGCTGGGCTCTCTGCTCGGAAAGCGACGCTGAACCTCCTCCGCCAGTGTCCGGTCCAACGCGAACCGCTCGAGGCTTTCGGGCTTGCAGGGCGCTCGGCAGCACGAATCCGCATAGCGAGGCTTA
>JBDTNR010000448.1:0-3418 GCA_039933655.1 Betaproteobacteria bacterium
GATCTTCATCAGCGTCGACTTGCCGGCGCCGTTCTCGCCCAGCACCGCGTGGATTTCGCCGGGCAGCACCGAGAGGTCGATGCCGCTGTTGGCGACGACCGTCGGATAGATCTTGGTGATGCCGGCTAAGACCAGGCGCGGGGTCATGTGCAAGCAGGGTCAGCGGTGTAGACGCGGGGCCATTGGATGGGTCGAGGGAAAGGCGGAGTCAGAGACGATTTTTAACGCGCCGCTGGCTGAAGGGCCCGGTGGAGAACGAGTCGTCCCCGACCCCACTTTCCCTGCTTTCGCGCAGCGCAAGCAGTTCGGCGGCGACCGCGACGGCGATGGCGCCCGGCTCCTTGCTGCGAATGGCCACGCGGTCGATGGCGCCGATCGGGCAGGTGACGCGCGCGAACTGCCCGGCGTCGATGCCGCGGGCGGCGAAGCGCTTCGCGAACTGGTTGCGCTTCGCCTGCGAACCGATGAGGCCCAGGTAGCGCCAGTCGTCGCGCGCCAGCGCGGCGGTGACGATCGCGAAGTCGAGCGCGTGGCTGTGCGTCATCACGACGATACAGGCGCCGGGCCGGGCATTGGCAATTTCGTCCTCCGGCGCGTCGGTGGCGACGATCTCGACATTGGGCGGCACCACCACGGGAAAATCCACGTCGCGGTTGTCGATCCAGCGCACGTCGACGGGCAGCACGGACAACACCTGCACGAGCGCGCGGCCGACATGGCCGTTGCCGAACAGCAGCACGGTGAAGTCGGCGGGCACGATCACGTGCACCAGCAGCGTCGAGCCGTCGCCGGTGGGCGAGGGTGCGAGCATGGCCCCGGCGACGCCGGCACGCACGCGGGGTCGCGCGAGGGCGATCGCGGCGGAGTCGGCGGCGCAATCGCCGAGCGCGCCGGCGGCGTGGTCGATCGTCACCAGCAACTGCGTGCGCGGGTCGCGCGTGCCGCCGATCCGCGACACCAGCGCCATCGGCGTCGCCGTTCGCCGGCAGGCGACGGCGGCTTCGAGCCACGCTTCCCCATGCGCATCGACGGCGACGAACGCGAGTGTCGCCACGCCGCCGCAGCATTGGCCGAGTCGTGCCGCCAGCGGAAAGCGGACCAGCCATGCGCCGGGCGACGCGCGGTTCCCCAGCGTGTCGCGGGCGATCCGGATCGCCTCGAACTCGAGATGCCCGCCGCCGATGGTGCCGCAGCAGTCCGTCGTGCCGATGATCATCCAGGCGCCGGACTCGCGCGGCGTGGATCCGTTGCCGTGCGCGACCGTCACCAGCACGGCGCGTCCGTCGCACGCCACCCGGGCGGCCAACTCACCGACCATGTCGACGGCCGGCCTCGGCATGCGGTCAGCCATGCGGCCCCGCACGTGCACGAATGTCCTCGACCGCGGCCAGGATGCGCTCGTCGGTGGCGGGGGCATCGAGGCGCGGCGCGAAACGGTAATCGGCCACGCTGGCGACGGCGTCGCGCAACGCATGGAACGCCGACAGCGCCAGCATGAGCGGTGGCTCCCCCACGGCCTTCGAACGGTAGATCGTCTCCTCGCGATTCGGCGCGTCGAAGAAATCGACACGGAAATGCGCGGGCACGTCGTGTGCCGTGGGAATCTTGTACGTCGAAGGCGCATGCGTCTTCAGTTCGCCCTTGTCATTCCACCACAGTTCCTCCAGTGCCAGCCAGCCCCAGCCCTGGATGAAGCCGCCCTCGATCTGGCCCAGGTCGAGCGCTGGATTGAGCGAGGTGCCGGCGTCGTGCAGGATGTCGACCGCCAGCAGCCGGTGCTCACCGGTCAGCGTGTCGATCGCGACCTCCGACACCGCGGCACCGTACGCGAAATAGAAAAACGGACGGCCCGACAGCGTATGGCGATCGTAGTGGATCTTCGGCGTGGCGTAGAAACCGGTTGCCGACAACTGCACGCGCGCCATGTACGCCATTTTCGCCAGTTCCGCGAACTGGAGCGTCCGGGTGCCCGCGGTCACGACGCCATCGGCGAATTCGACGGACTGCGCATCGCAGTCGAACGTCGCGGCGGCAAACGTGGCGAGCCGCTCGCGCAGCGTCCTTGCGGCGTCGCGCGCCGCCATGCCGTTGAGGTCGCTGCCCGACGATGCCGCGGTCGGCGACGCATTGGGCACCTTGCTCGTGTCGGAGGCGGACACGCGGACGCTCGCCAGCGGCACCCCCATTTCCTGCGCCACCACCTGCGCGACCTTGGTGAACAGCCCCTGGCCCATTTCGGTGCCGCCATGGTTGATGAGCAGCGTGCCGTCGTTGTACAGGTGCAGCAGCGCGCCGGCCTGGTTGTAGTGCGTGGCGGTGAACGAAATGCCGAACTTCACCGGCGTCAGCGCGATGCCGCGCTTGATCACCGGGTTCGCACGGTTCCACTCCCTGATCGCCGCGCGTCGGTGCCGGTAGCGCGACGATGCGGCGAGCTGCGCGATGATTTCCGGCGCGATGTTGTCGTCGACCGTCATGCCGTACGGCGTGACATTGCGCGACGTCGTTCCGTAGAGATTGGCGATCCGCACGTCGAGTGGATCGCGGCCGAGCGCGTGCGCCACCTCGTCGATGACGTGCTCGATCGGGAACATGCCCTGCGGACCGCCGAAGCCGCGGAACGCCGTGTCGGAGACGGTATTCGTCTTGCAGCGGAAGCTGTGCAGCGCGACGTCGGGCAGCCAGTACGCATTGTCCGCGTGGAATACGGCGCGGTCGTTCACCGGGCCCGACAGGTCGGCGGAGAAGCCGCAGCGCGACGCGAGCGTCAGGTCCAGTCCCAGGATTCGTCCGTCGTCGTCGAAGCCGACGTCGTAGGCGTACGCGAACGCATGCCGCTTGCCGGTGGACCGCATGTCCTCGTCGCGGTCGAGCCGCAGCTTGGCGGCACGCCCGGTCTTGCGGGCGATGAGCGCGGCGACACAGCCATACAGCGACATCTGCGTTTCCTTGCCGCCGAAGCCGCCGCCCATGCGCCGGCACTCGACGACGACATCGTGCGCGGCGAGCCCGAGCGCGCGCGCGACCATGTGCTGCACCTCGCCCGGATGCTGCGTGGACGTGTGGATCAGCACGCCGCCGTGCTCGCGCGGGATGGCGAGCGCGATCTGGCCTTCGAGATAGAAATGATCCTGGCCGCCGGCGCGCACGGTGCCGCGCAGCCGGTGCGGCGCGCGCGCCAGCGCGGCGGTGGCGTCGCCGCGCGTCACGTGCACCGGCGGCAGTACGTACGACTCGGCGGCGAGCGCTTCGTCGATCGTCAGGATCGGCGGCAGCGGTTCGAAATCGAACTTCGCGAGCGTCACCGCGCGCCGCGCGGCGTCGACGTCGGTAGCCGCGACGGCGAACACCGGCTGTCCGGCGAATTCGACGAGCGTCGTGGCGAAGATCGGATCATCGCGCTGGATTGGCCCGACGT
>JBDTNR010000449.1:0-3389 GCA_039933655.1 Betaproteobacteria bacterium
ACTTCACGGGCGATGGAGAAAGCTTCAAGCCGCGGCCGCTCGGCCGGTCGGGCTGGGTCAGCACCAGCGGCACGGCGAAGCCGGCCAGCAGGATGGCCGTCAGGGCCTCCGCCGAGAATAAGGGGGTGCCGGCAAAGCCGACGCGCAAGGCGGGCACCCTTTCGCAGGTCCGAGAGCCGGGTGGGGGGACTAGCCCGCCAGCCGTTGCTTCTTGCGCTGCTTCGAGGCCAGGCGGGCGCGTTTCAATGGCGACAGGTAATCCACAAACATCTTGCCGATGAGGTGGTCCATTTCGTGCTGTATGCAGACGGCGAGGAGGCCCTCCGCGGTCCGCTCGATCGGTTCGCCGCGCTCGTTTCGAGCCCGGACCGTGATCCGGGCCGCCCGGGTGACCTTGTCATAGTAGCCCGGGACGGACAGACAGCCCTCCTCGCACTCCGCCTCGCCTTCGGCGGCGACGATCTCCGGGTTGACGAGCACCAGGAGGTCGTCCTTGGCCTCGGAAATGTCGATGACGATGATGCACTTGTGGACGTCGACCTGGGTGGCGGCGAGGCCGACGCCCGGCGCCGAATACATGGTCTCCGCCATGGCGCGGACCAGTTTGACGACCTCCGGCGTGAACGCGGTCACCGGGGAAGCGACTTTTTTGAGACGCGGATCGGGGTATTCGAGGATGGGTAGTAGGGCCATAGCTTGCCAAATGCAAGGTACCGGATGCAGAATCCGTGTTAAGTCCTTATTTTGCGGCGGTTTAGGACATCTGGGTTGTGATCGAACCAACCCGTCCGATTGGTTCGCCCGACCGGGAAGAGGCGTTATGCTTCAACAGTTTACCACAGCGCTTCGACACTCCGCCGCACTCGCGGCGATCGGCCTCATGGCGATCGCCGGGATGGCCGGCGCCCAGAACCTGCAGGTCGCGGACCGCGCGCCGTCGAGCTACACGGTTCAGAAGGGCGACACGCTCTGGGGCATTTCAGGCAAGTTTCTGAAAGAACCCTGGCGGTGGCCCGAAGTCTGGCGGATGAACCGCGAGCAGATCCGCAATCCCCACCTCATCTACCCGGGCGATGTCGTCCGGCTCGACATCGTCGACGGGCAGCCGCAGCTGTCGCTGTCGCGCGGCGACACCGTGCAGTTGTCGCCGACGGCGCGCATATCGTCGCTGGAGGCCGCCGCGATCCCGAGCATTCCGCCGAACGACATCGAGCCGTATCTCACGCGTCCGCTGATCACCGGACCTTCGGGCCTCTACGATTCGGCGCAGATCCTGCGCGGACGCAACGACGAACGCGTCGTGCGCGGCGCCGGCGACGTCGTCTACGTGCTCGGCATCGACCAGAAGGCGGGCGATTACTGGTACATCTACCGGCCGGCCGGCGCCGTCGTCAGCCTCGACGGCACCGAAGTGCTCGGCTACGAGAGCAAGTTCCTCGGCACCGCGCGCGTGGAGAAATTCGGCGAACTCGCCACCGTGCGCATCGAAACGTCGACCGAGGAAATCCAGATCGGCGACCGGATGCTGCCGGCCCCGCGCGAGACGCTCCTCAACTATGTGCCGCATGCACCCGCGAAGCCCGTCAACGCGCGCATCCTGCGCGTGCCATTCAACGGTCTCGAAACCGCGCGTGGCGGCATCGTCACGCTCGACCAGGGGACCCGCGATGGCATCGAGGTCGGCCACGTGCTGGCCGTCTATCGCGTCATCACGCCGATCGAGGATCCGCGGCCGTCGCGGCAGCAGACGATCATCCTGCGCTACCTCGATCCCACGACGGTCTTCACACCGAAGGAGTTCGTGGCACCGGCCGACGAACGCACGGGACTGCTGTTCGTGTTCCGCACATTCGACCGCGTGTCGTTTGCGGTGGTCCTCAACACGACCGATCCGGTGCGCCCGGGCGATTACGCGCGGACGCCGTAACGTCACGGTTTCGCGTCTCGGCAGTTCGGCGGATGGCGGCGCGTCGGCCGCGCCGCCCATAGTGGCGCCATGACATCCGCCGGACAGACGCGCGAAGCATGGGCGGCGCTGGCGCTGAAAGGGCTGCCGCAAACCGCCTGGGTCGAACTGCTGCGCGCGTTCAGTGGCCCGCAGGTGATCCTGTCTGCGTCGCGCGCGCAACTCGCCGCCGTCGTGCCCGACGCCGTGATCGCGCGCCTGGCCGCGCCCGTGGACGAGGACGCGCTCGCGCGGACGCGCGAGTGGCTCGCCGATCCCGCGCATGAGATCGTCGCGTGGGACGACCCGGACTACCCGAAGGCGCTGCTCGACCTGGGCTTTGCGCCGCCGGTGCTTTATTTCGTCGGCCGCCGCGAACTTCTGAATCGCCCGGCGCTCGCGATCGTCGGCAGCCGCAATGCCACGGCGCAGGGGAAGGACAACGCGCGCGCGTTCGCGCGGTCGCTCGCCGACGCCGGACTCACGATCGTGTCGGGATTGGCGCTGGGCATCGACGCCGCCGCGCACGAGGGCGCCTTGGCCGGCGCCGGTTCCACGCTCGCCGTCGTCGGCACCGGACTCGACCGCGTGTATCCCGCACGCAACCGCGAGCTCGCGCATGCGATCGCCGCCACGGGCGGCTTGCTGTCGGAATTCCCGCCCGGGACGCCGCCCCGTGACATCAATTTCCCGCGCCGCAACCGCCTGATCAGCGGCCTCGCCCGCGGCGTGCTGGTGGTGGAGGCCGCGCTGGCCTCGGGCTCCCTCATTACCGCGCGCCATGCGGGCGAGCAGGGCCGCGAGGTGTTCGCCATCCCCGGCTCCATCCATTCACCGCTGTCCAAAGGCTGCCACAGGCTGATCCGCGACGGCGCGAAGCTGGTCGAGACGGCGCAGGACATCCTGGAGGAACTGGGAATGGGCGAGGAGTCCGCGCCATTGCAATCCCGGGATGCCGCGCCCATATCCGACAGTCCGCTGCTCGCGGCGCTCGGCGACGACCCCGCCGGCGTCGACGCGCTGGTCGCGCGTACCGGCCTTGCCGCGGGCGACGTCGTGGTCGAGTTGACCGGACTCGAACTCGCGGGCACGGTCGCGGCGTTGCCGGGGGGGCGATGGCAGCGGCGGCGATGATGGCAAATCCTGCGCCAGATCATGGGAAACGCATGGGTGCGAGGTATGGTGGCCGCGAATGCCCGCTCGCCCTTCGTACCCGGGTTGTGGGCCAGCGTCTGAAAGTTGGTGCGTCGAAGACAGTCAGCGCGCACACGCGCGTTGTTAGAACGGCAGCAAAGCGGCATCTGCGTCCGTCCAAGCAGGGCGAAGCCCGGCGCGACGCGTGCGTCTGCGACGAAATCGCGGACCGGCGGGTGTTGGCCCGTCCGCGATTTCGTCGCGTAATGTAGTATCTGCGTCCCTTTTGCATCGACCGAAGCCTTTGGCC
>JBDTNR010000450.1:0-3369 GCA_039933655.1 Betaproteobacteria bacterium
TTTCCGTCACCCATGAGTCCTGCGCATCCGTCGTTCCCGCGAACGCGGGAACCCAGTGACGTTTTCATGCCTCGCGCAGAGAAGGCTCCAACGACGCTTGAGTCCCCGCCGTCGCGGGGACGGCGGCGGGTGGCATGACGATGCTGCATGGGAACGCGAAACAACGTACTGAAGGTTGACGGTTAGGCAGTTGGCGTCAAACAAATGCCGGGGCTTACGGCAGGACGGTCCAAGGTGCAGCGACACACGCATTGATCATAAGCCATCGCGCCGTGGCACCTTGCACCGGCCCACTCATGATCCGTTGGTCGCAGGTTCGATCGCTGCTCGGCCTGCCGTTCGATTCGACGGCTAAAGCGCGCATTCGTTGGGGCGCCGGCATCACCTTCGACTCTGATGCCGGGCGGTTTCACCGGCGGACCGTCTCGAATGGTACGCGGGACTTGCGCGTCGGCCCAAGAAAACAGCCGAACGATCCACGCGATTCGGAGGCGGTCCTTCACGCCCCGACCATCGCCCGGAGGTTCGCATCGGGATCGAATGTAGGCCCGCGCATGGGGCCGGCCTCTGGTATCGGAATCAGATCGAATCCGGCGATGCGGTCGCCACTGCCCGTCGGCCAGCGCGAGTCTCTGCCGGATATACTTGGATTCCTGCCCAACACCCGTTCCGAACACACCGTCCACGATCACCGATTCAGCCGCAAGAACGGGCGCGAACGAAGGCTGCACCTCCGCACGTGACCAGGCAATGAAGACTCCCGCATTCATCAGGCGCAATCTGCGCTCGCTCGTCAAGCGCAGCGCGATTCCGCTGGCCGATGCGAGCGGCAGTTATGCCGTCCAGCATCTGCCGGAGTGGATGGCCACGACCGGATTCGACTTCCCGCGATGGCGCGATCTCTGGACGGCCCGGAATTCACACAATAACCGTGCGGACCTGGTCAGGCTCGTCATGTTCATTGAAAACGCGCGCCTCATCGAAGAGGAGGGTGTGGCCGGCAGCATTGCCGAGCTTGGTGTCTACAAGGGCACCACGGCAAAGCTGCTGCACGAGTTGTTCCCCGGCCGGCGGCTTTGGCTCTTCGACACGTTCAAGGGCTTCGATGAACGGGATTTGGGGAGCAACTCCGGCGCTCCGGCGTCCTCGTTTCGATTCGACGATACGTCGCTCGAAGCAGTCATGCGCCACATCGGTCCGTCGGACGACGTTCATCCCTGCGTGGGCTATTTTCCGGAGACGACCTCCGCGGTGCCCGGCGACGAGAAGTTTGCGCTGGTCCATGTCGACGCGGACCTGAAGAAGCCGACTGCCGATGCTCTCGAGTATTTCTATCCGCGGCTTGTGCCAGGCGGGTTTCTGATCCTGCACGACTACGGCAGCAGGGCGTGGCCCGGTGTCATCGAGGCCGTCGATGCATTTTTCGCCGACAGGCCGGAGAGCATTATTCGCATCCCCGACAAGTCCGGGACCGCGGTGATGCGGCGCATGAAGTCTCACCCGAAATGAGGGTCAGATTCGAATTTCCGGACCCGGCTCGCCATGCCTGTGTCCCACCGGGAATTTCGAGTCTGACCCTCATTGGTGCGGCCTGCATCGATGATCGCGATCAGCGGGCAGGCGCGGCGTTGCCGCTCTCATGCGGCCGCATGCGAGCCGCCGTCCGCATCGCCCGGCGGCGACGAAGCTGTCGCACGTCAACTTCCCAAGCTTGTCCTGATCGCGCAGGTGCGCGCGCTGCATCGCCTTCCACTGCCGGTAATCCGGGACCTCACTCGCCAGCATGCGATCGAGCTTCCTGCGAGCGGCGAGCTTCAGTGCATCGACACGGGACGCATCGCCGCCGGCCTCGAGGCTCGCTTCCCGCCATTCGCGATTCACCTGGCGGCTGATTTCGGCGGCACGGCGCGCGTCCGCCTTCGAGAACAGCTGTTTGATCTGTCGGTAGTACGCCTTGGCCAGCCGCCCGTGAAGCTGGATGTCCTGCTTCAGTGGTGCCTCGCGGTGCGCCAGCAGAGATTGGCCGCGGAGGCTGGCGCCGGTCTTGGCGTAACGGTCCTTGCGGGGGATATCGGGTCATGGCGGCAGTCGCTCCTGACGAGCCGGCGACGAGGGCGGCCGGGCGTGCGATTCGAACGCCGGCACGCTCTTGCGCCCGCCTATGTGAATAACGGTTACCGGGCTTGAACTCCAGCGTCCCGCAACGAACGCATCGCGCCAGCAGGAACCGGCCGTGTTGCATGCCTCGTTGCGGGAGGACGGCGTAAAGTCACGCCAATTCGAGTCGAGTTGTACGACACAACCATGGCGCCGACCTGGCCCCCGGCCGCATTTCCGTCCGACGCGGTCACTCGTGACGATTTGGTCGAAGGCCCGTCCCCACAGCTTTTGCCATTCCCCTCCACCGCTTCGGCATGTGGTTTGCCGCCCGATGGGCTGCCGCTCGCCGGTCCCGGCGCGCCAGCATGGTGCCGGGAGACCACCACCCGCGAAGTTGTCCAGGTAGAGGCGCCGTGCGACACTGTTCGTTTGCTCGACCCATCAGGAAAGGCCCTGCCATGATCCGTACGTCCATGATTGCCCGCCTGCTCGCCGTCGGCTTCGTCGCGGCCGCCGCGACGAGCGCCGTCGTCGCCCAGGAAATCAAGTTCTTCCGCATCGGCACTGGCGGCACCGCCGGCACCTACTATCCGATTGGCGGCCTCCTCGCCAACGCCATCTCCAACGCGCCGGGTTCGCGTGCCTGCGCCGACGGCGGCAGCTGCGGCGCGCCGGGCGTCGTGGCCACGGCGGTCGCCTCCAACGGCTCGGTCGCCAATATCAACGGCATCCAGTCCGGCCAGCTCGAATCCGGCTTCACGCAATCCGACGTCGCCTACTGGGCATATACCGGCACCGGCGTCTACGACGGCAAGCCCAAGGTCGCCGACCTGCGGCTCATCGCCAACCTGTATCCGGAAACGATCCATCTCGTCGCGCGCAAGGGCGCCAACATCAAGAGCGTGGCGGACCTGAAGGGCAAGAAGGTATCGCTCGACGAACCCGGCTCCGGCACGCTGGTCGACGCGCGCATCATCCTCGGCGCCTACGGCCTCACCGAAAAGGACGTAACGGCGGAGTACCTGAAGCCCAACCAGGCGGGCGACAAGATGCGCGACGGCGCGCTCGACGCGTTCTTCTTCGTCGGCGGCTACCCGACCAGCGCGATCTCGGAGCTTGCGTCCGCGGGCGCCGGCATCGACCTCATCCCGGTCACCGGTCCCGAAGTGGACAAGATGCTCAAGCAATACGGCTTCTTCGCGGCCGACACGATACCCGCCAACACGTACAAGGGCGTGGGCGAGGTGAAGACGATTGCCGTGGGCGCGC
>JBDTNR010000451.1:0-3368 GCA_039933655.1 Betaproteobacteria bacterium
AGGATGCCAAGGGCGCCATCGTGCTGTCGACGATCGGCTACCCCGGCGCGACGCATGCGACCGGCGGCACCACGCCGCTCGAGGTCGTGCTCGGCAACGCCGAGGCCGTCACGGTGACGTGGCGCGGCGCTCCATTCGACGTCACGCCGTTCGTCAAGCAGAACGTCGCCAAGTTCTCGGTCAAGTAATCGGCATGGACACTGCACTCCTCGCCCGCCGCCAGACGCGCCAATCGCGGATCGGCGACGTCGCCGTCGGCGGCGGCGCGCCCATCGTCGTCCAGTCGATGACCAACACCGACACCGCCGACGTCGCGGCGACGGTCGCGCAGGTGCGCGCGCTCGCGGAGGCAGGCTCCGAACTCGTTCGCGTCACCGTGAATTCGGCCGAGGCCGCCGCCGCCGTCGCGACGATCCGCGAGCGGCTGGACGCGCAGGGCTGCACGGTGCCACTGATCGGCGACTTCCATTACAACGGCCACAAGCTGCTGACCGACTATCCGCAATGCGCGCGCGCGCTGGCCAAGTACCGCATCAACCCGGGCAATGTCGGCAAGGGTAGCAAGCGCGACCCGCAGTTCGTCGTGATGATCGAGAAGGCCATCGAGTACGGCAAGCCGGTGCGCATCGGCGTCAACTGGGGCAGTCTCGACGCCGAGCTCCTTGCGCGGATGATGGACGACAACGCAAAGTCCCGCGACCCGCAGCCGGCCGACGCCGTGATGCGCGAGGCGCTGATCGTCTCCGCGATCGGCAGCGCGCGGCGCGCGGAAGAACTCGGCCTGCCGGGCAACCGCATCGTCCTGTCGTGCAAGGTCTCCGCCGTCCAGGACCTGATCGCCGTCTACGGCGAGCTTGCGCGGCGTTGCGACTACCCGCTGCACCTCGGCCTGACCGAAGCCGGCATGGGCAGCAAGGGCATCGTCGCGTCGACGGCGGCGATGGCGGTGCTGCTGCAGCAGGGCATCGGCGACACGATCCGCGTATCGCTGACCCCCGAACCCAACGGCGACCGCACGAAGGAAGTCATCGTCGCGCAGGAGATCCTGCAGACGATGGGGCTGCGCTCGTTCACGCCGCAGGTCACCGCCTGTCCCGGCTGCGGACGTACGACAAGCACGTATTTCCAGGAGCTCGCGCAACGCATCGAGTCGTACCTGCGCGGGGCGATGCCCGCCTGGCGCGAACGCTTTCCGGGTGTTGTGGACATGCACGTGGCGGTCATGGGCTGCGTCGTCAACGGCCCCGGCGAATCGAAGCTCGCCAACGTGGGCATCTCGCTGCCCGGCACCGGCGAGACGCCGGTCGCCCCCGTCTATGTCGACGGACAGAAGACGGTCACGCTGAAGGGCGACCGCATCGCCGAGGAATTCCAGGCGCTGGTCGACGACTACGTGCGCGCGACCTACGGCGGCGAGCCGCCCGCCGCTCATCTCAAACCCGAGAAGAAGACGATCGCCGTCAAGGCCGTCGCGTAAGGCAACTCCCGACATGGCATCCGCATTGCAGGCCGTTCGCGGCATGAACGACGTGTTGCCCGACGACGCGCCCCTCTGGGAGCACTTCGAGGACAGCGCACGCGCCGTGTTCGCGCAGTACGGCTACCGCAACATCCGCGTGCCGATCGTTGAGCAGACGGCGCTGTTCGTCCGCGGCATCGGCGAATTCACGGACGTCGTCGAAACGGAGATGTACACGTTCGAGGACAAGCTGAACGGCGAATCGCTGACGCTGCGTCCGGAAGCCACCGCCGGCATCGTCCGCGCGACGATCCAGCACAACCTGACGTACGACCGGCCGCAGCGGGTGTGGACGACCGGCCCGATGTTCCGCCACGAGCGGCCGCAGAAGGGTCGCTATCGGCAGTTTCACCAGATGGACGCCGAGGCGCTCGGCTTCGAGGGACCGGACGCCGATGCCGAGCAGATCGTGATGCTCGCGCGACTCTGGAAGGCACTCCTGCTCCCCGGCATCGAGCTGCAAATCAATTCGATCGGTAATGCACCGGAGCGTCTCGCGCATCGCAAGGAGCTGATCGCGCACTTCGAGCGCAACGCGGATCTTCTGGACGCCGATGCGAAGCGTCGGCTGCACGCGAATCCGCTGCGCATCCTCGACAGCAAGAACAAGGCGATGCAGCCGATGATCGAGGCGGCGCCGAAACTCATCGACTTCATCGAGGACGCGTCGCGCGCGCATTTCGAAGGACTGCAGTCGCTGCTGACCGACGCGGGGTTGAGCTTCGTCATCAATCCGCGCCTCGTCCGCGGACTCGACTACTACAACCGGACCGTGTTCGAGTGGGTCGCGGTCAGCGACGAGCTCGGCGCGCAGGGCACCGTCGCCGGCGGCGGTCGCTACGACATGCTGTTCGAACTGCTGGGCGGCAAGCGCAACTTCGCCTGCGGTTTCGCGATCGGCGTCGAGCGGATGATCCTGCTGCTCGCCGCGGCCGGCGCCACGGGTGCACGCGCGCCGCTCGCCTACGTAGTCCACGATGGCGCGGCGGCCGGTCTGCTTGCGCGGCGGCTGGGCGAGCGCTTGCGCGATGCCGGCATGGCGATCGTCGTGAATGCCGGCGGTGGCAGTTTCAAATCGCAGATGAAGAAGGCCGATGCCAGCGGCGCGCGGTTCGCGCTCATCATCGGCGACGACGAGGCGGCGACGGACTCGGTCGCGGTCAAGCCGTTGCGCGGCGGCGAGCAGGTCGCCGTGACGGCGGACGATCTGCCCGCGCGGCTACTTGCCCTCGCGCAATGAACGAACACCCGAACACTCGATGAACACGCAGGCAACGAAGGACTGACGATGGCCGTTTACGACTTGGAAGAGCAGGACCAGCTCGACGATCTGAAGGCATGGTGGCATCGCTGGGGCACGGTGGTCACGACCATCGCCGTGGTGATCGCCCTCGGGCTCGCCGGCATGCAGGGCTGGCGCTGGTGGACCGGCAAGCAGGCAGAAGAGGCGTCGGCGCTTTTCTCCGGACTGTCGCAGGCGGCGCGCGCCAACGACCTGCCGAAGGCGAAGGATGCCACCGCGCAGCTGGAAGACCGCTTCGCGCGCACCGGCTACGCGCCGCGCGCGGCGCTCGTGCTCGCCAAGATGCTGTACGACAGCGGCGACACCGCGGGCGCACGAACGCAGCTCCTGTGGACGATCGATCGCGCCGACGAAAGCGAGCTGAAGGAAATCGCGCGCTACCGGCTGGCCGAGCTGCTGCTCAACGACAAGCAGTACGACGAGGCGCTGAAGATGCTCGACGCGAAACACGCGGATGCGTTCGCCGGACTGTATGCCGATCTGCGCGGCGACGCGCTGGCCGCCGGCGGCCACATCGACGACGCCAAGGCCGCCTACGTCGTCGCG
>JBDTNR010000452.1:0-3368 GCA_039933655.1 Betaproteobacteria bacterium
ACGCCGTGCGCTTCACGTTCGCGTCGCTCGCGACGTTCAACCGCACGCTTAATTTCGACCTCGCCCGTTGCGAGGGTTACCGCAACTTCTGCAACAAATTGTGGAACGCCGCGCGCTTCGTGCTGATGAACCTCGAAGGCAAGGATTGCGGCACCGATGACACGCTGCCGCGGACGCTGACGTTCGTCGACCGCTGGCTGCTCGGCCGACTGCAGCGGGCCAAGCACGATATCGCGACCAACATCGAGGCCTATCGCTTCGACCTCGCCGCGCGGGCGCTCTACGAATTCGTATGGGACGAGTACTGCGACTGGTATGTGGAGCTCGCCAAGGTACAGATGGCCGAGGCCGACGCGCGCGGCGACGCCGCCGCCGCGCGCGGGACGCGCTCGGTACTCGTGCGCGAGCTGGAGGCGACATTGCGCCTCGCCCATCCGTTCGTGCCGTTCATCACCGAAGAGCTGTGGCAGACGGTCGCGCCGCTGGCGGGCAAGGCGGGCGAATCGATTTCAACGCAGCCATTTCCGAAGGCCAACTTCGACCGCGCCGATGCCGCCGCGGATGCCAGGATGATGGTGCTGAAGCAGATCGTCGATGCCTGCCGCGCGCTGCGCGGCGAGATGAAGCTGTCGCCGGCCGTGCGGGTGCCGCTGTTCGCCACGGGGGATGTCGGGATGCTGGCGGAATTCACGCCATACCTGCTGCCGCTCGCCAAGCTGACGGAGGTGCGCATCGTCGCCGAACTGCCGTCGTCGGACGCGCCAGTGCAGATCGCCGGCGAGTTCAAGTTGATGCTGCACGTCGACGTCGATCCCGCCGCCGAAAAAGAAAGGCTGGGCCGTGAGATCACGCGGCTGGAAGGCGAGATCGCCAAGGCCAGCGCGAAGCTCGCCAATGCGGGATTTGTCGCCCGCGCGCCCGCGGCCGTAGTGGAGCAGGAGCGCATTCGACTCGCGGATTTCGCCGCCACGCTCGAAAAATTGCGGCCGCAATTCGATCGCCTGCGCGGCTAGCGGAATCCGATGTCCGACAGCGCGAACCGCGGCGACGATGGCGCGGCTGTTCTTGTTGCGCGCAAGCGCATCCGGTGGCGGCCATGGCTGCTGCTGGCCGCGTTTGCCGTCCTGTGGTTCGGCTTTCTCGAATTGCGCGGGCTGTACTTTCCGGACGAGGGCCGCTACTCGGAGATCCCGCGCGAAATGCTCGCCAGTGGCGACTGGGTGACGCCGCGGATCAATGGCTTTTCCTACTTCGAGAAGCCGCCGTTGCAGTATTGGTTGACCGCGGCGGTCTTCGCCGTCGCCGGCTACGACGAATGGACGGCGCGGTTGGCGCCCGCGCTCGCCGGCTTCGCGGCCGTGCTTGCCGTTCTGTGGACCGCGCGCCGGCTCTTCGGGCGGCGTGCCGGGTGGATGGCCGGCGCGGTCCTGGCGTCGAGTTGCGGCTATTTCATCGCCACGCAATTCGTCACGCTCGACATGCTGCTCACGGCGCTGCTGACGTGCGCATTGTGTGCGTTCCTCCTCGCGCAGCAGGCGCGCGCGTCACCCGCGGACAACCGGCACTGGATGCTCGTCGCGTGGACGCTGTGCGCGCTCGCGGTGCTCACCAAGGGCGTCATCGGCGTCGTGCTTCCCGCGCTCGCCATCGGTACCTATCTCGCCGTCACGCGCGACTGGCGGCTGATGCGCAGCCTGCAGATCGGGCTGGGGCTCGTCGTGCTGCTCGCGATTGCCGCGCCATGGTTCTTCCTCGTCGAATCGCGCAATCCCGGGTTTGCGGAGTTCTTCTTCATTCACGAGCACTGGCAGCGCTTCACCCTGCCCGCGCACCGCCGTCCGGGTCCTTTCTGGTACTTCGTTCCCATTGCCGTCGTATTCCTGATGCCGTGGCTGCCGGCGATCGTCGCTTCGTTCACGTGGCGCGCCCGAGGGCCGGCGAGCATCCCCGCACGGGTGTTTTCCGCGCGCACGTTCGCCTGGTGCTGGGCCGCCGCGATCTTCGTCTTCTTCAGCCTGTCGTCATCGAAGCTGCCGGCGTACATCATGCCCGCGATGGGCGCCGTGGCGCTCGCCGCGGCGCAACCGCTCGCGCAGCGCTGGGATGTGACGCTGCGCCTCACCGCATGGGCGCTCGTTGCCTGCGGGGTCGTGGTCGCTGGACTGGCGATTCCCGCGACGGCGTGGATCAAGGTCGCACTGGTGCAGGAGGCGTACGCGCACAACGTCGGCTGGATGATCGGCGCCGGCGCGCTGCTCGTGGCCGGCGGCGCGCTGGCGCTGCATCTGGTGCGCGGCCGGCGGCGCATGGGCGCGCTGGCGGCCGTGATGTTCGGCGGCATGCTCGCCTGCCAGTTGGTCGCGGTGGTCGCGCACGAGGTCGACGGCTATTTTTCCGCCGAGCGGCTGATCGAGCGCGTGACCGAAGGCGCGTGGCCGTTTCGCCCCGACCTGCCGTTCTACAGCGTCGACATGTTCGACCACACGGTACCGTTCTATCTGGGCCGCACGGTGATCTTGGTGAAGGAAAAGAGCGAACTCGAGTTCGGGATCGCCGCGGCGCCGGCAAACTTCATCGCCGATGTCGCGACGTTCGCGCAACGCTGGCGCGGCGAAAACGACGCTTACGCCATCATGCGACAGACGACCTACGAGACGCTGCTTGAGACCGGATTGCCGATGCGCCTCGTCGACGGCGACGGCCGGCGCGTCGTGGTGGCGCGGAGGTAGCGCCGCGACCGCTTCAGTCGATGCGCGCGAGATAGGCCGTCACTTCCTCGCGGTCGTGATAGAGCTGCCGGATTCGCAGCGAATGCCGGACGCCCGCCCGATCCAGGACTTCGCCGATGCGCTGCGCGCAGCGGCGCACCTCGTCGTAGCGCTTTTTCATCGGCAGCTTGAGATTGAATATCGCGCGGCGGGCGAGGCCTTCGGCCAGCCAGCTCGCGACGAGTTCGGCGATGCGGATCGGCTGCTCGACGATGTCGCAGACCAGCCAGTCGACCGGTCGCCGCGGCCGCCAGCGCAGCCCGTCTTCCCGGAGGTGGGTGACGAGCGGGTCGCGCGCCACCGCACCCTTCAGCGGGCCGTTGTCGATCGCGGTGACACGCAGCCCGCGCTGGGCGAGCTGCCACGTCCATCCGCCGGGCGCGGCGCCCAGGTCGACCGCGCGCAATCCCGGCCGCAGCAGCGTCTCTTCCTGTTCGCCCAGGAACGTCTGCAGCGCCTCGGCGAGCTTCAGCGTGGAACGCGAGGGCGCGCCGCCGGGCATGCGCAGCCGCGCAATGCCGAGCGGCCAGTCGCGCTCGCTGGCAACACTGGTGCCGACGAAAGCCGCGGTCCCGTCGCGAAGCACGACGTGCAGCCGGC
>JBDTNR010000453.1:0-3358 GCA_039933655.1 Betaproteobacteria bacterium
CGCGGGCGCGGATTATACCGCAGCGCTTCGTCTACATTTCGACGTCGGGCGTCTACGGCGACTGCGCCGGCGCGCGCGTCGACGAAACGCGCACTCGCCGCGCGCAGACGCCGCGAGGCAAACGTCGCGTGGCGGCGGAAAACCGCTTGCGCGAATGGGCGGCCCGCCATGGCGTGCAGCTCGCGCTGCTGCGCGTTCCCGGCATCTACGCCGAGGGCCGGCTGCCGCTGGAGCGCATCAAGCAGGGAACGCCGGTGCTCGCGCCGGAGGACGACGTGTTCACCAACCACATCCATGCCGACGACCTCGCGCGCGCCGTCGTGGCCGCGCTGTTCCACGCTGGCCACAACCGCGCGTACAACATCACCGACGACGCCGAAATGAAGATGGGCGGCTGGTTCGACACCGTCGCCGACGCCTTCCACCTGCCGCGCCCGCCGCGGGTCACGTGGGAGGAGGCGGAGCAGCGCATCGCCCCGATGCTGCTGTCGTTCATGAACGAATCGCGCCGGCTGGTGAACGCCCGGATGAAGCGCGAGCTGCGCGTGCGGCTCGCCTACCCGACGCCGCAGACGTTGCTGGCCGCCGTCGCTCCGCGGGAGTTGAAAAAACAGCTTCCGCTCGCGTTGTGAGCACGCGACCGGACGATACCGTGCGCGCGCGCGGCGCGGAGCCCGCGAGGCTCAGCCTTCGCCAGCGCATCGACGCGTACGAACGGCTGGTGCGCCTCGACAAGCCGATCGGCATCCTGCTCCTGCTGTGGCCGACGCTGGCTGCGCTGTGGATCGCGACGAGAGGCCGGCCCGGCCTTGCGCTGCTGGTGGTGTTCACGCTCGGCACGATTGTCATGCGGTGCGCCGGCTGCGCGTTCAACGACTGGGCCGACCGCAAGTTGGATGCCCACGTCAAGCGCACGGCGGGGCGTCCGCTGGCGCGTGGTGAAATCGCACCATGGGAAGCCCTGGTAGTGGCCGCCGCTTTCGCGCTGGCGGGGTTCGCGCTGACGCTGGTCGGCACCAATCGCCGGACGGTGCTGCTGTCGGTGGCGGCGCTGGGCATCGCGATGGCCTATCCGTTCTTCAAGCGCTTTTTCGCGCTGCCGCAGGCGTTCCTCGGCGTGGCCTTTTCATTCGGCATACCGATGGCATTCGCCGGCGCGCAGGACAACGTGCCGGCGCTCGGCTGGTGGATGTTCCTGTTCAATCTCTTCTGGGTCGTCGCCTACGACACGGAATACGCGATGGTCGACCGCGACGACGACGTGCGCCTCGGCATCCGCACGTCGGCGCTGACGTTCGGGCGTTTCGACGTGCTTGCGGTGGCCGTCTGCTACGCGGTCTACCTCGCCGGCATGGCGTGGGTCGGCTGGCGAATCTCGCTCGGCTACGCGTATTGGGTGGGGCTCGCCATCGCGCTCGCGCTCGCCGCTTATCACCTCGTGCTGATCCGCGGTCGTGAACGCGCCAACTGCTTCCGTGCCTTCCTCGGCAACCACTGGCTGGGCTTCGCGGTGTTCGCGGGCGTGGTCGTCGATTTCGCGCTGCGGCTGCGGGCATGGCCGCGCGGATGGTAGCGCCGCCGCCGCGCCGCCGTGGCTTGCCGCCGGTGCTCGCGGCCGATACGCGGGTTCTGATCCTCGGCAGCTTTCCCGGCGAGGCATCGCTGGCGGCGCGGCAGTACTATGCACATCCGCGCAATCATTTTTGGCCGCTGCTCGCGGTCGTCGTTGACGAAGTCCTGCCCGAACTTCCCTACGTGGCCCGGCTCGCGCGGCTGCTCGCCCACCGCATCGGCGTGTGGGACACGATCGTCGCGTGCACGCGCGACGGCAGCCTCGACGTCGCGATACGCGACGCGACGCGCGGCGAGACCGGGCGCGTCCGCCGCGCGGCGCCGAACGTCGAGATCGTCTGCTTCAACGGCGTGACCGCGGCGCGCGCTGCGCCCGCGTGGCGCGCAGCGGGATATGCGACGATCGCGCTGCCGTCGACGAGCCCCGCGTACACGCGGCCGTTCGCCGAGAAGCTTGCCGCATGGCGGCAGATCGCCGATCATCTGTGAAAAATGGCGTCAGTGACGACGTTCGCTTCCGTGCGAATATCGGCATTCGCCCCGACCGAGAGGCGTCTTGGACTCCAAGTTTCATGGACAGCGAGTGCTCGCGTTGCTTCGCCTTTGGGCCGCAACCGCGGTGATCGCGTACGTGGCGACGGCTGCCGCGCATGCGGCGCTGCCGGCGCCCGAACGCGTGACGTTTCCGTCGCTCGACATCGATGCGGCGGGCAAGGCGGTCGAGATTTCCGCATTGTTCTTCCGGCCGCCCAGGGCGGTGCCGGGCGCGCCGGTGCCGCTCGTCGTCGCCGCGCACGGTTGTGGCGGCATGTTCAGCGCCAACGAGAGGCGCCGCAACGAACTGAGCGAACGCTTCGCCACATGGACCGCGCAGTTGCTGGACGACGGCTACGCGGTGCTGTGGCCCGATAGTTTCAATTCGCGCGGCCGGCGCTCGGTGTGCTTGGGGCAGCGCGGCGAGCCTACGATCGCGCCGGCGACGCGCCGGCTCGACGTGCTCGGCGCGCAGGCGTTCGCCGCGGCGCTCGGCGGCATCGACCGCGAGCGCATCGCGCTCGTCGGCTGGTCGCACGGCGGCAGCACGACGCTCGCCGCCGTCAACGGCAAGGATGCGCGAATCGCGGCGTTCCGTTCGGCGCCCGGCACGCCGCCGGCGTTCCGCGCCGCCGTCGCGTTCTATCCGGGATGCGTCGCAGCGCTGCGGCGGGGTGCGAACTGGCAACCGGAGATGCCGATCGCGATTCACGTCGGCGAGCGCGACGACTGGACGCCCGCCGCGGCGTGCGTGCAACTGGGCGATGCGGCGCGGGCGCGCGGCGCGTCGATGGCGGTGACCGTGTATCCGGGCGCCTACCACGGCTTCGACGCGCCGTCGGGCAAGGTGAAGCTGTGGCCGGAGATCACCACCGGCACGCGGCCGGATCGGGGCGTGCACGTGGGACCGGATCCGACAGCGCGTGCCGCCGCCGACGCGGCCGTGCGTGGCTTCCTGCGGGCGCGCCTCAACGAATCCGCGGCCCGCGGTGCCGCCCAATGAGCGCGATCCGCGCAAAGGAAGACTCCACGATGGTACAAAGCTTCGCCGATCAGGTTGTCGTCGTCACCGGTGCCTCGAAAGGCATTGGATTCGCGTGCGCTGAAGGATTCGCGCGCGCCGGCGCGCGCGTCGTTCTCGTGTCGCGCAGCCGCGAGAACCTCGATGCGGCGTTGGCGAAGCTGCCCGGGATGCGGCATTCCCCGCTGGCCGTCGTCGCCGACCTGCGCGACGCCGCCGCCGCGGCGCGGA
>JBDTNR010000454.1:0-3347 GCA_039933655.1 Betaproteobacteria bacterium
TCTGGTCCGAACGGTGCAGCACGTTGCTGTGGAAGAAAAGGCCGTCGCCGGGCTCGAGTTCGGCGAAATCGACTGGCAGCCGCTTCAGGATCTCGTCGACACGTCGCGGGTCGGCGCCCACCTGGTCGCCGGGCAGCACGCCGTGCTCGATGCGTCCGACGAGATGCGAGCCGCGGACCACCTGCAGGCAGCCGTTCTCCCGATTGGACGCGTCGAGCGCGACCATCACGCTCGCCATCAACGGAAAGACGCAGCCGTTGTGGTACCAGTAGCCGTAATCCTGGTGCCATTCCCACGCGCCGCCGACCTCGGGCTCCTTGGCGGTGAGCTTCGAGTGATAGTGATAGACCTCGCCGCCGAGCAGGTCCTCCATCGTGTCGACGACACGGTGGCTCCGCGCGGCGAGTCCGTAGACGCTGTCGCCCGGATGGTTCCATGTCGCCATGCGCGTGGCGCGGCCCGCCGTGTCCTTGCGGTCGTAGACGCTGCCCTGCAGCGCCGGATCGGTCTCGATCGCCCGCCGCAAGAGCGCGATTTCCTCGGCGTCGAACAGGCAACGCACCGTCACGTAGCCGTCGCGCAGGTAGTCGGCGGTCTGCGCCGCCGTGAGTATCGAACCACTCATTCTTGTCTTCCTCCTGAAAACGAGCATGTCGCACTCGCCAGTATCACCTGCAACGGCATCCATGACCCGGAAGTGGCAAGACACGCCACCGCCCATCCCGGTTAACCGGCGTCACACGCCGGTTCAACCGGAATAGATATTGCGTCGGTGCGCATGCAACACGTGACAAGCAAACTAACGCGTCCATGCGCCGACGCAATATCACCAATAGGTCTCGACCGTCACATGCCCGGGCTCCTTCCTGCGATGCCTGCGCATCCCGCGCAGCGCGAGAAGTTGCTGGGTGTCATCGACCATCGCCGGATTTCCGCACAGCATCGCATGCGAATTCTCGGGCGACAAAGCGATGCCGACGCGCGCCTCGAGCCGCCCGTCGTCGATCGCCGCGGGTATGCGTCCGGACAGCGCGTCGGCGTGCGCTTCACGGCTGACCATCGGCACATAGGCGAACGCCCCCGCGCGCGCGTGGCCAATGCCCGCAATCACGTCGCGATAGGTGAGTTCCTCGGCATGGCGCACCGCGTGCACGAGCACGATGCGCTGGAACCTCGTCCACGCCTCCTCGGTGCGCAGTATCGACAGGAAAGGGCCGATGCCGGTCCCGGTGGACAGGCACCAGAGCACCTCGGCTTGCGGCACTTCGCCGATGCTGAAGAACCCGTTCGCCCGCGGCGCCAGCCATATGGAGTCGCCGATGGCGAGATCCGCCAGCCGCGGCGACAGCGGCCCGCCGGGCACCACGATGAAATAGAACTCGTGCGGCTGCACGTGCGGCGGGTTCACGAACGAGTACGGTCGTCCGACCATCGGCTCGTTGTTTCCGGCGGGCGCGGGCAGCGCGAGGCGCCCGAACTGGCCCGCCACGAACTTCACCTCGGAAGCCGCCACCTGCAGCGAAAAGAGACTCTGCGTCCAATGCCGCTTGCCGGCCACGCGCCCCTCCACCCATGCCACCATGTCCGGCCATCCTCGCGCGTCAAGTAAAATCGCATTATGCCTACTCGCCCGAACGCCGCGACGATCATCGGTCCACGTGTGTACCTGCGGCCGCCGGGCGCAGCCGATGCGGCGGCGTTCCTGGCCGCCGCCGCGGCGAGCCGAACGCTGCATGGACGGTGGACGAGCCCGCCCGATACCCGCACGCGCTTCGCCGCATTCGTCAAGCGGTACGCGGCGCCTGCGCACGCCGGCACGCACGCCGGGTATCTCGTGTTTCGCCGTGACGACGACGCCCTCGTCGGGGTGTTCAATTTTTCGGAGATCGTCCGCGGTGCTTTCTGCAGCACGTACCTCGGGTATTTTGGCTTCGCACCACACGCGGGCCAGGGCTACATGACCGAAGGCATGGCGCTGGCGCTGGACGTCGCCTTTCGCAAGCTCAAGCTGCATCGCATCGAGGTGAACATCCAGCCGACGAACAAGCGCTCGCTCGGGCTCGCGCAACGCGTCGGATTCACCCGCGAAGGCTACTCGCGCCGCTATGTGAAGATCGGCGGGCGCTGGCGCGACCACGTGCGGCTGGCGATGCTCGCCGAGGACTGGCGGGGTCTGCGCCACAACCACGTCGGCCGCCGCGCACGAACGCCGTGAGGCGATCGATCCCGGCGCGGGCAACGACCGCGGCCTTCGCGCTCGCCATGGCCGGCTGCGCCGTCGACGGAATCGTTTCCGGCGTGCCGAAGGCCGTGGCCGAACTGGCGATCGCCCCCTACGAAGTCCACGAGGAATGCGCGCAACTCGCCGTGGGCGACCGGCTCGACTACCGCTTCGACGCCAAGGCGCCCGTCACCTTCAACCTCTATTACAAGACCGGCACGATGTTCCTGTCACCGATTTCGCGCGACCATGTCCTGGAGGCGTCCGGCGTCTTCCGCGCGCAGGACGCACGCCGCTATTGCCTGCGCTGGGAAGCTGGACAGCAAGGCGCGATCCTCGACTACCGGATTCGACTGCTGCGCGCGGAGACACCGCAATGACCGCCATACGGTCCGACGCGTACCTGTTCGACCTCGACGGCACGCTGACCGACAACTATCCGGGCATCACGCGCTCGATCCTCTACGCGCTCGAGCGCATGGGCGCCGGGATGCCGGAGGAGGAGGCGTTGCGCCGCTGTGTGGGGCCGCCGCTGCGCGAATCGTTCGCGTGGCTGCTCGACACCGACGACTCCGAGCACGTCGAGCACGCGATCGCGCTGTATCGTGAGCGATACGCGGATGTCGGCTGGCGCGAGAACGTCGTCTACGACGGGGTCGCGGACACCATCGCCGAACTGGCGGGCGGCCCGACGCGCCTTTTCCTCTGCACGTCGAAGCCCGAGGTGTATGCGCGCCGCATTGTCACGCTGTTCGGGCTCGCCCCGCACTTGACCGGCATCTACGGCGCGGATCTCGCCGGCCGCTTCGACGACAAGGTGAAGCTGCTCGCGCACCTTGCCGAGGCCGAGTCCATCGACCCGGAGCGCGCGATCATGATCGGCGATCGCAGCCAGGACATCCGCGCGGCGAAGCTGAACGGCGCGCGCTCGATCGGTGTGCTGTGGGGCTATGGTTCGCGCGAGGAGCTCGAAGGCGCCGACGCGATCATCGCCACGCCGGCGGCGCTGCCGGCCGCGCTTTCAAGCGTCGCGGCCAGGACGCGTTAGCCGCACGCACCGCGCGCCTGGTTGACCAGCGCTGCAGCGGGCGGTGGACAACTGCGGTGCCATGGTTTTTCAGCGTCG
>JBDTNR010000455.1:0-3318 GCA_039933655.1 Betaproteobacteria bacterium
GCTTGCCGTCCTCCATCCGGTTGATGCCGACGTCGAGCACGATCGCGCCCGGCTTCAACCACGCGCCCGGAACGAACTTCGGCTTGCCCACACCGGCGACGACGATGTCGGCCAGGCGCACGAGTCCGGGCAGGTCACGCGTGGCGGAATGGCAGATCGTCACCGTGCAGCGCGCCATCAGCAGTTCAAGCGCCATCGGGCGGCCGACGATGTTCGACTGCCCGATCACCACCGCATGCATGCCGACCAGGTCACAGCCGGTCTCCTTCAAGAGCCGCATGCAGCCCCACGGCGTGCACGGCCGCAGCACCGGCATCTTGAGCACCAGGCGGCCGATGTTGTACGGATGGAAGCCGTCGACGTCCTTTTTCGGATCGATGCGCTCGATCACGCGCTCGGCATCGATCTGCTTCGGCAACGGCAACTGCACGAGGATGGCATTCACCGCGGAGTCCGCATTCAACCGATCGATCAGCGCCAGTAACTCGGATTCAGTCGCCGTCGCCGGAAGGTCGTGGGCAAACGAGCGCATGCCGACGGTCTCCGTGGTCTTGCGCTTGTTGCGCACGTAGACCTGCGACGCCGCGTTCTCGCCGACGAGCACCACGGCAAGTCCGGGGGGCGCGTGGCCGGCGGCAACATAGGCCGCGACATCGGCACGAACTTCGTCGGTGACGCGCTGGGCGATGGCCTTGCCGTCTATGATCCTGGCTGTCATCATGGGTCAGTCCCCAAAACAATGTCGGTGTGCAACATGGCGACCCGCGGGTATCCCTTGCGCCACTGCGCTGCGCGGAACCCGGTGCGCAATCCCGAGCGCAATTCTACAGGTCGACGCCGTCCGCCTCGCCGCCGACAGCGACGGCGCGATCGCCAGGGTGGCCGCGACTGCCGGAGAAACGCGATTGCACCTCCCGGTCCCCGCGAGCAGGGTCAGCGTCAAGGGCATTGCATGCGTGGCGATCGCCGGCACCGCGACGAAGGTCAAGCGCCAGCCGGCCATGTGCGTAAAGTCTCTAAAATGACGCAGATGATCGACGTCGCGACCCTCGAACGCGTCCGGACGCGACTGGAACGGGTGCTCGCCGCTCCGGTCGACACCTACATGCCGCTGCGCGTCGACGGCGTCGTCGCCGGCTGGGTCGGCCGCGAGCGTTCGCGGCGGCTCGCCCGCTTCGCGGACGTCTTCCGCGTCGACGGCGACGGCCTGGCCTTCGTCCCGGCGCTACGCAACGCGGGGGAGCGCAGCGCAGCGCTCGCCGGCGTGACCGCATGCCTCTCGCGCGAGGGCGCGCTGACGGCATGGCGCAACGAACACTATGCCGTCGCACCGGTACTGGGCGCGCCGCCGTGGTTCACGCTGGAGCGCGCCGCCGCACGCTACTTCGGTGTCCACACGTGGGCGGCGCACGTGAATGGCCTGGTGCGCGACGACGACGGCGCAAGGATGTGGCTGGCACGGCGCAGCGACACCAAGGCCATCGATGCGGGCATGCTCGACAACCTGGTCGGTGGCGGCGTCGCCGCGGGCGCCACCATCGCCGGCACGGTCGTCAAGGAGTCGTGGGAGGAAGCGGGCATTGCGTCCGAACTCGCCGCCACCGCGCGCCCCACCAGCGCATTGCACATCCGCCGCGACCAGCCGGACGGACTGCAATGGGAAACCATCCACGCGCACGACCTCTGGTTGCCCACGGACTTCGTCCCGGTCAACCAGGACGGCGAGGCCGTCGAGCATCGGCGCGTGTCGCTCGCGACGGCCGCGAACCTCATCGCCGTCGACGACGGTCCCGACAGCGTCACTGCCGATGCGAGCCTCGTCGTCCTCGACTGCCTGCTGCGGCAGCGCGCGGTCGACGGACACCACGCGTGGTTCGCGCGACTGTCCGCGCCGCCTTAAGCCGCGGCGCGTGCGGTCGTCGCGGGCGCCACGTTGCGTATCCCCATTTCCGCCAGCGTGTCGCGCACCGCGTTCACTGCATGACGCATTTCCGCCGGGCCGATCGCGCCGATGCATCCCACCCGGAAGGTTTCCACCTGCGTGAGCTTGCCCGGATACAGCACGAAGCCCTTGTCGCGGACGCGCTCGTAGAAGTCCTTGAACGTGTACTTCGGATCCGCCGGCGCATGGAAGGTGACGATGATCGGCGCCTGGATCGCCGGCGGCAGGAACGGCGTCAGGCCGAGCTCGCGCATGCCCGCGAGAAGCGTGTCGCAGTTGGCGGTGTAGCGCGCGAGCCGCGCCGGCTGTCCACCCTGCTCTGCGTACTGGTCGAGTGCCGCATCCAGCGCCACCACGACGTGCGTCGGCGGCGTGAACCGCCACTGTGTCGTCGTTTCCATGTACGTCCACTGGTCGTGCAGGTCGAGCGCGAGCGACGACGAGTTGCCGGCGCATTGCTCGAGCACATCGCGGCGGACGAACACGAAGCCCATGCCGGGCGGCCCTTCGACGCACTTGCCCGATGCGGCGATCAGCGCGTCGAACGGCGTCGTCCGCGCATCGATCGGCAATGCACCGAACGAGCTCATTGCGTCGACAAGTAGCCGCTTGCCATGGCGCGCGACGACCGCCGCGATCGCACGCAACGGGTTCTCGATGCCGGTCGACGTCTCGCAATGGATGAGCCCGACGTGCGTGATCGACGCATCGCCTGTCAGCAGCCGGTCGGCATCGGCCGCCGTCGTGCGGACGTCCTCGGCCGTCTCGAACACGGTGACGCGCCGGCCCATCATCCGCGCGAGCTTCGCCAGCCGCTGGCCGTAGGCGCCGTTGACGAGCACGAGCAGGTGGCCGTCGCGCGGCACGAGCGTGTTCACGGCCGCTTCGACGGAGAACGTGCCGCTGCCCTGCATCGGCACGCAGACGTGCGTCGCGGCCGCATTGACGACGTCGAGCAGCCGCTCGCGAACGACAGCGGTGATCGCGTTGAAGCTCGAGTCCCACGAGCCCCAGTCGCGCAGCATCGCCATTCGCGTCGGCAATGCGGTCGTGAGCGGGCCTGGCGTCAGCAGGATCGGATCGCGGCTGAAATTGCTCATGGCGTTTTCCTTTCGATACAGTCAGCGGACGACGTTGCGCCACGCCTGCGTGCGGCGCAGCAGCACGCGCGTCAGCAACGCGTAGACGATGCAGACGACGACCGACGTCGCGACGATCAGCGTCGCCATCGCCGCGGCAGCGCCGATCTCGCCCGCCTCGTCGAGGCTGACGATCGCGACCGATGCGAGCTTGGTGTCGGGCGAGTACAGGAAGATGACGGCCGACAGCGTGACCATCGCGTTGATGAACAGGTAGCGCGCGATGTCGAGGATCGC